>DMAT01000042.1:16062-16271 GCA_003451635.1 Syntrophus sp. (in: bacteria)
GCATCGTCCGACGAATTGTCATGACTCTTTACATCTCTATCAAGGTCCTTTCGGAGTTGCTCCCTCTTGGTGGTGAAATGCGGGTGGTCGAGGTTCAAGAGGATTGTGCTTTTTTCGACCCGTTTGTTCACGACGGGGTCAGTGGCGTAACCAGGTTGGACTTGCCGCTGCTGTTGCCGCCGATCACCGCGTTGAGGAGGTAGGGCTGC
>DMAT01000036.1 GCA_003451635.1 Syntrophus sp. (in: bacteria)
TTACCCGGAGCTGAAAAAATACGACCATTTATTTGGCCATTATGGCACCGCCTGGCAGAATCAGGCCAAGGAGTTTGCCGCGTTTCCAGGAGCTGTCCTGATGACCACCAACTGTATCCAAAAGCCCGGGGAATCTTACCGGGACAGCATCTTTACCACCGGACTGGTGGGGTGGCCCGGAGTGATCCATATCGGCAGCAAAGATTTTATGCCGGTCATTGAAAAGGCCCTTTCATTGCCGGGCTTTGCCGAAGATGTGACCGGAAAGACCGTCATGGTCGGTTTTGGCCGCAATGCGGTCATGAGTGTAGCCGGACAGATCGTCGCTGCGGTCAAAAACAAGGCCATCCGGCATTTTTTCCTGGTTGGCGGCTGTGATGGGGCCAAACCAGGGCGGAATTACTACACAGAGTTTGTGGAAAAGGTGCCTTCAGATTGTGTGGTGTTGACTCTGGCCTGCGGGAAATTCCGTTTCTTTGACAAATCCATGGGAGACATCGACGGTATTCCGAGGCTTCTCGATATCGGTCAGTGTAACGACTCATACTCGGCTATTCAGATAGCCGTGGCTCTTGCCAATGCCTTCGAGTGCGGCGTAAATGGCCTGCCGCTGTCCATGATTCTGTCCTGGTATGAGCAAAAAGCCTGTGCGATCCTCTTGACCCTTCTTCATCTCGGGATCAGGGACATCAGGCTCGGACCAACCCTGCCTGCTTTTATTACACCCAATGTCCTGAATGTTCTGGTTCAGAAATTTAACATCATGCCGATTAAAACGCCGGATGAGGACCTGAAGGCGATTTTGGGTTAGTTATTGGAAGAGAAGGACTAGCAACAATGAAGATCACCAGAAAGATAATTGCCATCAATGAAGAAAAGTGCGACGGCTGCGGGCTGTGCGTGACGGCTTGCGCCGAAGGGGCCCTGCAGGTCATCGACGGCAAGGCAAAGCTGGTCAGTGAGATCTATTGCGACGGCCTGGGGGCTTGCCTCGGGGAGTGTCCCCAGGGGGCCATCGACATGATTGAAAGAGAGGCGGATCTCTTCGATGAGCAGGCCGTCGCAAAACATTTGCACCATGGGGAAGAACCGCCGTGCGCCTGCCCGGGTTCCATGATCCGGGAGCTGCGGCCGGTTGCGGCCGGTGAAGGGAAGGCGGCCGGGGAGGTAGCCCCGCCGTCGCAATTGAAGAACTGGCCGGTCCAGTTGATGCTTCTGCCCGTTAACGCCCCCTATTTATCCGGGGCGGATGTAGTCATCGCCGCTGATTGCGTTCCCTGCGCCTTTGGAAACTTTCATCGCCGTTTTGTAAAGAACCGCATCCTGATTATTGCCTGTCCAAAACTGGACAATGGGGCGTTCTACGTGGAGAAACTAACCGAGATGTTTGGGAAGAACGACATCCGGTCCCTGGAGGTCCCCTTCATGGAGGTTCCCTGTTGCGGCGGCCTCGTCCGGATCGTCCAGACGGCGATGCAACAGGCGGGGAAAAAGATCCCCGTGACGTTCACCAAAGTTGCCATCGACGGGGGGATTTTAAATACGTGACCCCATGGCAGGAAGTTGACTAATTTATTCCGCCTTCTTCCAAGTTTTGTCAGGATTATATGCCTTTATCGCCTGAGCAATCTTTGCCGTATTCCTGCCAAGATCCTTCTGGTAAACCTGACCGTCTTTATTGACGATGAAGGTCATGACACCGGAATTGCGGTATAGGGCGGGACATGCAACCAGAGCGAACCCACCGATCATCTTGCCGTTGGCCACATAGCTGTATGCCCCTCCGGGAGCGTCTTTGCCCTGTTCTTTGAGAATTCTGTAGTAATAACCACGAAAAGGAGCCGGTTTGCTCTTGCCATCTTTCGAAAAGTATCCTTCCCTTGCGGCAACCGCAACGAAGGCCCCCAGCGGACTTTTTTGTTCGCCTTCTTTTGTCTCCCAGTATAGGCCGTCCTTTTTTCCCGGCGTGCTTAGAAGCTTCTGGGCATACTCAAATAATCCGTCGCCGTCGTAATCCCCGGGCGCATATTCCAATTGCGCATCCACGTATGCCTGGCAAGTCTGTATTGTATTTAGCTCATTTCTGCCGATTCTCCGCTGTATAATCTCCTCCTTACCGGCCTTTGTATCAAAACGCCAGCCATTACCATTTTTTACAACCGGAATGGGCATGGGCCAGTCATTATTGCCGACATAGAGTATCGATTTATTGCCATTGATGGTCTCAATTTTGTTTTTTTCATCATATGCCCTGACAAAATTATCACGTTCGGTCTTATCAGCAACATCATCACCGGAAGAAACAAGATTTATGCCGCCAGGACCAAATATTACGGTCAATTCCCCAGTATCGCACCCTTTCATTGCATTAACCATGGCTTTGAATGCTGCCTCGGGAGAACCGAATGTCTTCTGTTTCAGAGCCTTAGCAGAAACGGGTCCACTGATGATTAAGATGGCCATGATAACGGCAAGGGTGATTGCAATACCAAAGGGACGCACTAATTTTTTTCTTGTTTTCACGGTTAGATGCATCATAATTATTCCCCTCCTCAGGTGGTTTTTAGTGGAGAAACAAACATGGTTCTTCATCGACGACCACCTCCACTGCGGCTCATCCCGCCTCCGCTGCTCCTTGCCGAGCCTCCGCCATCCCGCGCAGAGCTCATGCCCTGACTGCTTGCCCGGCCACGGTCACTCTGCATCTTTGCCTCGCTGCCGCTACGGTCCATACCATCGAAAGCGCTGGCAGATCCTTGCCTGCTATCCATATTCCGGTTCTGCGCTGGAGTGCCTTTACGATCCTGCGCATCTTGCCTGTCACGTCCCTGAACATCTTTACGATCCTGCATCCCGGGACGGTCTTTGGCCTGGCCGGTTCTTCCCCTGTCATCCGGGTTATGTCCCCTGTAATCATTTCTTGCGTTTGTACTGCCCCGGTCACGCTGTTGTCCGTATTTCTGTTGTGTGGCGTTGTCTCTATAGGCAACGCCCTTCCGATGGGCCGGGTCGTGCTGCCATTCGGTACTGCCGCCGCCACCCACCTTATTGGTGCTATTTCGGTTAATATTAGCATTGTTCTGGCTAACATTAGCATTGTTGGCATACTTATTCCGGTTGATATTACTGTTAATAGTATTATTCTGGTTGACATTAACATTGACGCTTCCGTGATTCCAGTTGCAGCCTCCCCAGGCATATCCCCAGGCTGCACCAACGGCGACGCCCATTCCAAAGGATACAACACTGGCTCCCACAACCGCACCAGGCGGATAATAGGGATAAGGCGGGTAAGCGGGATACATCCAGGGGCCATATACTACAGCAGGATTATAGGCAGGGATGTACACCACCTGCGGACTGGCAGGCTCAATAATAATTGTCTGCGCCTGGGTGGTAACCCTCTGCTGATCCGTGCTTTTCAAGGTGCCCTGTGCCTGAGCCTTTGCCCTGAGTTTCTGCACCGTATCCATTACGCCTTTTTCCTGGGACAGAAAGGCGTCTCCCAGCTTCTGGGTCCACTCAAGCTTGTCATTCATCATTGCCAGCACGGATGGAAAGTTTACCAGTGATTTGACGCTGGGATCCCAGTTCTGTTTCTCAAGGGCTGTCGTTAACGGATCCCCCTTAAGGTTCTGGTTTGCCTTGGTCCACCGTGCCGCTTCCACAATCTCAAGAGGATAAGTAGATGCCATCAGGATCTGAACCAGTAGTGAATCAGGGTAAAGGGCTATCGGGGCAAGCATCTGGTCCAACTCTTCCTGCTTGAACTGAGGGGATGCCGGCGGCGCCGTGTTCTGGGCAAAAGCCCCGAAGGGTATTGCCAAGATTAAAACAAGACCCCATAATAATAACTGAACAGATATTTTTTTTATCATGACTTTCCTCTCTTTATGTGCACCACGGGTAATAGCAACTGATCGTCACGGCGGTTTGCAATATTTTTACGGAAAAAGCCAGCCCTCTTTGCGAGTCGTGCAAGAGCATTGCCCCTAAGCAAAAATCACTTTATCCTTCCCTGCGGCCTTGGCGGCGTACATATTCTTGTCCGCCCGGTCGACAAAGTGCATCATGTCTTCTTGCGGTTTCAATTGCGCCACACCGATGCTAACCGTTACATGAGTATCTCTTCCCTGTGCCGGTGTAAAGATCTCTTGCCGGAAGCCTTCCCGGATGCGTTCTGCAATGAGGTAGCCCTGTTCACCTGTCGTTTCCGGAAGGATAACGACAAATTCCTCTCCACCGTAGCGGCATGCCTGATCCAGGCGCCGCATGCCACTGCGGATAACCTTCGCCAAGCGGATCAAGACGCCGTCGCCCTCTAGGTGACCGAAGGAATCATTGTATTTCTTGAAATCATCGACATCCAGCATCATTAGTGAAATCGAGCGGTTATAGCGCACGCTGCGATTGATCTCCGTCGCTAGTTGGTTGTAGAAGTGTCGAGAATTGTATAGTTTTGTCAGGTTATCCGTGATGCTCAGCTCATGATAGCGCCCCTCGCTTTCCCGCAGATCGTTTTCTATGCGGTTTCTTTCCGCAATGATAATCCGCTCCCTGAGGACACGTTTGATCCTCACGAGGAGTTCCTGTATCCTGACAGGTTTCAGGACAAAGTCACTGGCCCCCTTGGCGATGATATCCTCGTAGGTAAAGTTGCCGACCATGCCGGTCATCACGATTACGTTGCTGTCGTATTTCCCTTTAATGGCCTGAGTTAGGGCGATACCATCAAGGCGTGGCATGGAGATATCGGTTATCACCAAATCCATCGGCTCTTTTTCAAGGATTTCCAGGGCCTCTATCCCGTCCGCGGCCTCAAGGCAGCCATAGCCCAAATCGTTTACGGCCTCCCGGATCAGATGCCTCATTGTCGGTTGATCATCGACAACAAGTATCCGGAACTGCCCACTATTTACCTTATCGTCAATATCCGCAAGCATATTCGCTCAGCCTTTTCTTTACAGAACAGAAAATCTTTGCACAAGTCACCCTGCGCGTACTTTCCGTAATTTTTTTCTATTGGTGAGTATAAGAGGGATAATCCTGTATGTCAAATTATTGTTGCCAACAATGATTCCCGCGACATAAAAAAAGTTGATAGGTCCATTTTTAGTATTGACGGCATTAGCTGATTAACGTAGAAAACTCTTATACTGAGGGAAGAGCTACAATCGCCTATGTTTGAAAAGAACCGGCTGCTATGGGAAAAAGAGGGAAAGGGGTGGCCCCATTTTTCATTCGTTAACGATAAATCAACCATGTGAGGGAGACTTTTATGGAAAATGAAATCAGAATAACGCCGACAAGCCTGTTGCTGCAAATGGGCCCCTCGCCTGCCGACAACCGGGAGGGAATAATGACGGCCCTTCCCTGGAAGAGCAAGCTGGGAGGCGCCCAGACCAAGGCGCTCTTTCAGTATCAGCAGTTCCTCGATTCCATAAGTAACAACTTTGCCCTGTTCGGACCTTTCGCTATGGCCGCCAGCATGCAGAGCACTTTCATCAGATCCAGCCTGATAGAACCGATCAAGGCCCATGCCCGTATTGCCGTACGCTCCGGCAGAGAACCGGATATGTACAGGGATCTGAACGGCTGGATATACAAGAACTACACCCGCTTGCTCTATTATCTGTGCAGCTACTTCATCACAGACGGCAAGTTCAACCGGGAGACGGCGCACCGCGTTGCCACCTCAGAGGTAGGGCACCAGAAGCTGAAGGAATTCGTCCAGGAATTCGCCCAACTGGAGCACAGCTACAATGCCTTGGGCATGACAAGACTAAAGGCGATGAAGAAGATGC
>DMAT01000193.1 GCA_003451635.1 Syntrophus sp. (in: bacteria)
TATAAACCTCTATCCAGCCGCAGCGCGACCCGGGCCAGGGAAACTCCTTGGAGATCCCCTTCATGCTGATACCGGGGACATCTCCGATGACGTCCGAAAGGAACAAGGTCTTCTTGTTGTTGTAGACAATATTGATATATGTCTCGTCAAAGAGGAGGAAGAGATCGTGCTCCTTGGCGATCTTTACGACCTGCCGCAGGGTCTCGGCGGGATATACAAAACCGGTGGGATTGTCGGGGTTGATAACGAGGATGCCGACAATGGAATTGTGACTCTTCACCTTCTGCTCCAACTCCCGGATGTCGGGATACCAACTGCTGTATGGGTTCATCCGGTATGAGTTCGGGGGGAAAGAGGCGTGAAGAACCTCCGCCAGGAAATGGGTCGAATAGGTCGGCTCGGGGACAATAACCCGGGCATCTATGCGAATAGAGCTGTAGCATCTGGCAATGGCGTCTCCCAGCCCGTTAAAGAAGATGATGTCCTCCCGGTTGATCTGCGTCTTTCCCCTTCTGTTGACCAGATCGACAAGAAAGTCTCGTGTTGCGTCCACCCCTTTCGTCGGGGAATAGGCAAAGGAAAGATCGTCCTTGATAATATCGACGAGGATCTCCTTCATCCACTCGGGAATGTGTTCTCCTTTTTGCACCGGATCGCCGATATTCTCCCAATGGACCTCTATACCGTATTCCTTGAGTTTATTGGCGACAATGACGATATTTCTGATTTCATAGGTCAGGCCGTTGCCCGCCCTGGCAATATCAAATCTCATAAACCCTTTTCCACACCTCTTCTTCACAGCGTTATAACGGTCTATTCCCTAATACAAGTCGGGGAAAATATCCACAAATATTTTCACTGCCTTTTCTCCGATATTTTTAGCTTTTCAAAAAAATCCCCTTCCCGCCCTTGACTGTTTGTCCATTGTTCTCTATGATTGCATTTCTGAATCATCAGGAGACGTACACATGAAAATCAAATGGAGCTGGGTCGATTCTACCGCCAAACGCGACAAAGCAGCTCGTGACATCCTTAAAGCGCCCGTGATCGGCGTGGATACTGAGTACGATTCCTTCCGGTATTTCCGCGAGAAACTCTGTCTCCTCCAGATCAATTCCGGGTTGTGCAGCTATATCTTTGATCCCCTCGCCAATCTGGACATCTCTTTTCTTGGCGAGGTCTTTGCGAGCAGCAAAACGGTGAAGGTTATTCATGCCGGTGACAATGACATCCGGATTCTTAAACGTGACTATGATTTTTCCTTCAACCAGATCTTCGACACCCATTGTGCGGCCGCCCTTCTTGGCTGCCGTCAGTTGTCTCTGGCCGCCCTGATTCGACAGTTCCTCGCCGTCGACTTCGAGAAGCAGAAAAAGCTTCAGCGATCCCGCTGGGAAAACAGACCCCTGACGGAAGAGCAGCTACACTACGCCGCCCAGGATACGGTTTTTCTCATTGATCTATACAGGAAATTACACGAAGAACTTGATCATGCCGGTCTTCTGGACGCAGCCACTGATGGTTTTGAAGGTATAGCTTCCGTGTCGTGGCATGAAAAAATAATGAATCGCCAGGGATACCGACATATTCAGGGATTCAACAGCCTTACTATGGAAGCGAGGGAGCGGTTGAAGCGTCTCTACCTGTGGCGCTTCAACAAGGGAAAAAACATCAATCGGGCGCTCTTTATGATCATCTCCGACCAGGAACTCCTCCAGATATCCCGGACAGGCGAACCGACACTGGTTTCATTGATTACCAGCGCCGGCCTTTCTCAGGATAAGGTGCAGCGATACGGTAGCGAACTGCTGGACATCCTCAAGGGGCAACCCTCAACCTGATGATCCGGATGTTGGCAGGGGGAACGCCCTTCTCCCAGGATCGTACATAACCCAGGGCAATCTCGGTCTCTCCGGGGCCCATGGTGCGGAAAACCCAGATCTCCTGTCCTCCCGCCCCCACTAATCCTGTCCGGGGGGCACGATACTCATGGCTGACCAGCCTTACAGTTGTTTCTGCAAGAGGTTTCATCAACTGCCATTGATAACCCGTCGTCGGATTCGACGGCAGGGTCGCCACAATTTCATGATCCCCCTTCGCATTTACCTCACCGATCCCGTCACTGAAGCCGGTCGCGGCGCCCCCTTCGGGACCCCTGACTTGAATGAGACCATTCTCGCCGCCAATGGCCGGGGTAGCGAGAAAAAGCAGACAGCAGATGATGCCGATCCCGTACGCATATCTCATGATTCATTCCTCCAAATTCTTTCGCCTCAGGACTGAAGGTAACTGTGGAGTCCGGGGAGATAATTCACACCCAGGTAGGTAAACAGCACCGCCGCAAATCCGATAATCGCCAGAACGGCCATGCGCTTGCCCTTCCATCCCCGGACGTAACGGGCATGGAGCATGACGGCGTAGATGAGCCACGTGATTAGGGACCACGTCTCCTTCGGGTCCCAGCTCCAGTAAGACCCCCAGGCGTAATGGGCCCATACCGAACCGGTCATGATACCGAGGGTGAGAAAGACGAACCCCAGCACCGCGTGCTGATACATAAGCTCATCCAGGACATCCGCCTCGGGAATGAAGCTAAAAAGGGGGATATTTCTCAGAAAGAACATGATTCCGATGGCAAAGGCCACCGTAAAGGCGGCATAACCCATAAAGCATGTCACGACATGGCTGGTAAGCCAGTTGCTCTGGAGGGCGGGAACCAGGGGCTGGATGCGGTCACTTATATTCGGGGCCAGGGAGGCAAAGGCCATGAGCAGAAAAGCCACGGGGAGCACGAAAACGCCGAGACTGCGGTTCTTGATCCGCCATTCCACAATGACATAGAGCATCACGACAGCCCAGGCGAAGAAGATGAGGGATTCGTAGAAATTGGACAGGGGCGCGTGGCCGATGCCGAGGGCATAAGACTCCTGCCAGCGGAGCAGCAGGCCCAGGGTGTGGGCGCCAAGGCCGCCAAGGACGGCATAAAAAGCCGCTTTACCCCAGAACTCCTTACCGAATACGAAGCGAAAAAGATAAAATACAAAGGCCCCGAAATAGAGAAAGGTGACCCAGCTCAGTATCATGGTGTTCGTCATGTTGATCCCTTCCCCAAGCTGACCTTGATCTGTTCAGTCAGCTGCCGTACCTCGCGATCCAGAACCGCTGGGTGCTTATTGGTTCTCGCCGCGACGCTGATCTTTGTTTTCTCCCCCAACCGTTGAATCTTGATCCAGATGCGGCGGTGGGACGAAAAAAACGTCCCCATCAATCCCACCATCATGAGCACGGCCGCAGCCGCCA
>DMAT01000243.1 GCA_003451635.1 Syntrophus sp. (in: bacteria)
CGTCCGGAGATTGATCGTCCCCTTGCCCCCCCGGGTCTGGAGACGGTATTCGCTGACGGTTGTCCGTTTACCATAGCCCTTTTCGGTAATGGTGGCCATGCCGCTTCCTTCCGAAGGGATTTCCATGCCCACGACCGTGTCCTCCGGAGCAAGCATGATCCCCCGGACCCCGCGGGCGCCTCGTCCCATTTCCCGAACGTCTTCTTCATGGAAACGGATCGCCATCCCCATGCGGGTTCCCAGGAATATATCCTGATTACCGTGAGTCAACTGGACATCCATGAGTTCATCCCCCGCATCGATGCCGATGGCGATGATCCCGGTGCTCCGGGGATTGGAAAAGGCCGCCAGATTGGTCTTCTTGATGACCCCCTGTCTGGTTACCATGACTACGTTACGATCTGCCACAAACTCCTTGACGGGGAGAATCGCGGCCACCCGCTCTCCCTGGGTCAGACTGATCAGATTGACAATAGCCTTGCCCTTCGCGGCCCGGCCGGCCTGGGGAATCTGGTACACCTTGAGCCAGTAAACCTTTCCGAAGCTGGAAAAAATCAGGATATACTGATGGGTCGAGGCTACGAAGAGCTTTTCGACAAAATCTTCTTCCTTCGTCCCCATGCCCATCTTACCCCGCCCGCCTCGGCGCTGGTTCCGGTAGAGACTGACGGGGTTGCGTTTGACATACCCCGTATGGGAAATCGTCACCACCATGTCCTCCTCGACGATCAGGTCTTCGATATCGATTTCATCGGGGCTGACGACGATCTCCGTCCGCCGTTCATCACCGTAGCGGTTCTGGATATCCTCCAGTTCCCCGATGATGACCTCCAGAACCCGGTGGGGATTTTCAAGGATGTCCTTCAGATACGCCATCTGTTTCATCAATTCCGCATGTTCGGCGTCGATTTTATCCCGTTCGAGACCGGTAAGACGCTGGAGGCGCATCTCCAGAATCGCCCGCGCCTGGATCTCCGTGAGGCCGAAATTCTCGCAGAGGGCAACGGCGGCCTCCTGGGGATTGGCCGAAGCCTTGATGACGGTAACGACGGCGTCGATGTTGGTCAGGGCAATGATCAGCCCGTCCAGAATATGGGCGCGATCTGTTGCCTTCGCCAGATCGAAGCGGGTCCGTCGGACGACTACCTGCTTCCTGAAATCAATAAAACTCCTGAGGATTTCCTTCAGATTGAAGACCCGGGGCTGCTTGTTGTCAATGGCCAGCATGATGACACTGAAGGATGTCTCCATCTGAGTGTGCTTATAGAGCTGATTGAGGATGACACCGGAGACCTCGTCCCGCTTCAGATCCAGGACCACACGGATGCCGTCCCGGTCCGATTCGTCCCGCAGGTCGGCGATACCCTCGATTTTCTTTTCCTTGACCAATTCCGATATCTTTTCAATGAGATTGGCCTTGTTGACCTGATAAGGAAGTTCGGTTACCACGATGCTCTCCCGGTCGTTCCGGGCGTTTCTTTCGATCATGGCCCGGGCGCGGACACGGATGCTGCCCCGACCCGTCCGGTAAGCCGACAGAATACCCTCTCGGCCGTTGATAAACCCGGCCGTCGGAAAGTCCGGCCCCGGAATATGGGCAATAAGCTCGTCAATGCTCAGGTCCGGATTACGGATGAGGGCTATCGTCCCCGCAATGACCTCCCGGAGGTTATGGGGGGGGATATTCGTTGCCACCCCCACAGCGATGCCGGCGGTGCCGTTCAAGAGGAGCGTGGGGACCTTGGACGGCATGACCACAGGCTCTTCGAGGGACTCATCATAGTTGGGAATAAAGTCAACCGTATCCTTTTCCAGATCAGCGAGGATTTCCTCGGTAATCCTCGCCATCCGTACTTCCGTATACCGCATGGCCGCCGGCGGGTCCCCGTCCACGGAACCGAAGTTACCCTGGCCATCGACGAGGAGGTAACGCATGCTGAAATCCTGGGCCATTCTCACGATGGTATCGTAGGCCGCCGTATCCCCGTGGGGGTGATACTTTCCGATAATATCACCGACGATACGGGCCGATTTCTTGTAGGGACGGTTCCAGCGGTTGCCCATCTCGTGCATGGCGAACAGCGCCCGGCGATGGACAGGCTTCAGACCGTCCCGGACGTCGGGAACGGCCCGGCCGATAATGACGGTCATGGCATAGGCCATATAGGACTTCTTCATTTCGTCTTCGATATTGACGGGGAGGTTCTTTTGAAAGAGATCATCCATAGTTCTTGAGACTCCTGAAAAAAATTAAATAATGGAATATATTCAGATTACAGATCCAGATTCGTGACATAAAGGGCGTTTTTGTAGATGAATTCCTTACGAGGTTCCACCTGCTCACCCATGAGGGTGGTAAAGATTTCATCGGCAACGACGGCGTCATCTACCCGCACCTGGAGCAAAGTCCTTTTCTCCGGATCCATAGTCGTTTCCCAGAGCTGGCCGGGGTTCATTTCTCCAAGACCTTTATATCTCTGGACGGAAAGGGATTTTTTGCCGGCATTCGTGATAAAATCGATGAGTTCGGTCAGAGAGAAAAGTTCCTGAGTAGCTCCCCCTTCTTCAAACTGAACCTGATAGGGAAGCTCGCCCATTACGGACAGGCCACTTAGCAAAACCTTGATCTCCGTAAATTTCGGGTTGTGAAAGAGATCACGATCAATACAGGTGATCGTCTCGAGACCATCCCGGGTAATCGTAAAGGTCATCTTCATACCTCCCCGGTCCGGGTCAACCACCACCTCGCTGGAAATGACCTTTTCTCCCACCACCAACGACGTCCGTTGCGTCACACCTTGTAGAATCTCTTCGGAACGGAAGTCATGCTCGGCAAAGTTAGGATCGGCGGCAAGGACGCTAACGATATCGCGATCCTTATCTTCTTTAACGAACTTATCCAGAACACTTTCGATTCGCATGGCCTTCTTGATCAGGTTGAGGAGGCGGTTGCCCGTAATGGGTACGCCGGCGCCCCCGTTGTTCCTGACGATGAGGCTGGTCTTGCCGACACCGTTGTCCAGAATATACTCCTGCATCTTCTCTTCATTGTGGATATAAACTTCCTTTTTCTTGTCGGCGATTCGGAACAGCGGCGGCTGGGCAATATAGAGGTAACCACGTTCGATCACCTCCCGCATGTGACGGAAGAAAAAGGTCAAAAGGAGGGTGCGAATATGGAGACCGTCCACATCGGCATCAGACATGATGATGACCTTATGGTAGCGGACCTTGCTGATGTCATAATCTTCCTCGCCGATACCCGCTCCTAGGGCCGTGATGATGACCCTGATCTCCTCGCTCTGGAGCATCTTGTCAAAACGGGCCTTCTCGACATTGAGAATCTTCCCCCGGAGGGGCAAAATGGCCTGGAATTTTCGATCCCGTCCCTGCTTGGCCGAACCGCCGGCGGAATCTCCTTCGACAAGGTATATTTCACTTCTCGCCGGATCTTTTTCCTGGCAGTCCGCCAATTTCCCCGGCAGGGAACCGACTTCCAAAGCGCTTTTTCGCCGCGTCAGTTCTCTGGCCCGGCGGGCCGCGTCCCTGGCCCGGGAGGCTTCAAGGCACTTGGCGATGAGCTGCTTGGCCACCAGAGGGTTCTCTTCGAGGTACGCCCCGATCTTTTCATAGACGATGCCTTCGACAAGACCTTTGACCTCGCTGTTGCCGAGTTTCGTCTTGGTCTGTCCCTCGAACTGGGGATTTTTCAGCTTGACGCTGATGACGCAGGCCAGGCCTTCCCGCAGATCATCACCTTTCAGGCCTTCCTTTCCTTTCAACATTTTACTGTTGTCGCCGTAATTATTGAAGACCCTGGTCAGGGCGGAACGGAACCCGATGAGGTGGGTGCCCCCTTCGCTGGTATTGATACTATTGGCAAAGGAAAAAATATTTTCAATATAAGTTTCGTTATACTGGAGGGCTACCTCGACAAAACAATCATCCCGGGAGCCGCTTACATGGATGGGATTCTTATGAAGCACCTTCTTGTTCCGGTTGATATACTCAACAAAAGATACAATTCCTCCCACATAAAAGAACTCACTCTGCTTGTCCGTTCGCTCATCACTGAGTAAAATCCTGACCCCGGAATTGAGAAAGGCCAGTTCCCGGAGGCGGTTTGAGAGAATATCGAAACTGTATTCCGTCTCTTCGAAGATTTCCTCGTTGGGTTTGAAGGTGACCTTGGTTCCCCGTCCCCTGGTCTTACCGACCATTTCCAGGGGGCCAACCGGGACGCCGTTCCGATAGGACTGGGTATAGACATGGCCCTCTCTGCGTACTTCGAGATCGAGTTGCGAAGAAAGGGCGTTGACCACGGAAACACCTACGCCATGGAGACCTCCGGATATTTTATAACTATCGTTGGAGAATTTAGCCCCGGCGTGGAGCTTGGTCATAACGACCTCGGCCGCCGAAACACCTTCCCCTTTATGAAGCTCCACGGGAATGCCCCGGCCGTTGTCCTCTACCATGACACTGTTGTCCAGACGAATTTTTACCGTAATGGTATCGCAAAAGCCGCCTGCCGCCTCATCGATGCTGTTATCAACAACTTCGTAAACAAGGTGATGCAATCCTTCCTTGCCGGTGCTGCCGATGTACATGGCCGGGCGCATCCGAACCGCATCCATGCCTTCGAGCACTTTGATGCTGTCCGCATCATAATCATCGTGAGTTTCTTCCACGATTACATCATTAACTGTTTTATCTTGTTCTTCCATTTTTCCCCTAATATCCTATATTTACAGTTTCAGCGGCATAACGATGCACAGGTAATCATCGTTGCCCACTCCCCTAATTATGCCCGGCTTCATGCCGACATTCATTTCAAAGGAAACCTCTTTTTCAGCGATCACCTCGATAGCGTCGATCAGATAATTCACATTATAGCTCACCCGCAACTGCTGATCATCGTAAGACACCTCTATTTCATCATTTGCCTCCCCCACATCGGGGTTATTGGAGTCTAAAATCATGCGGTTATTCTCCAAAACAATTATCACCCCGGCGTAGCGCTCACTGGAAATAACGCTCATTCTTCTCAGGGCGTGAAGGACAGTGTCGCGGCTGAACTTCAGCAGCACGCCCTTTTCCGAAGGAATGACACGGTGGTAATCAGGGTATTCTCCATCTATCAAGCTTACTTTGATCGTAAGATTCTTCGTTTTAAGAATGAACATGCCATGGTCGAAACCGATATCGACATCGTTTTCACCTTCAACGATCTTGCGAATCTCCATCAGTCCCTTTCTCGGAATGATGACGCCTTTTTCCAGCACCATTCCCCCGGTGGCGCCGGCCGTACCACGGGCCACAGACAAGCGATGTCCGTCCGTGGCTACCATTTTCAATCTTGCCCCTTCTCCCGCCCCCTCCGTTTCAAAAAAGACTCCATTCAAGTGGACCCGGATCTCATCAGAGGAAACGGCAAAAGCGGTTTTTTGGA
>DMAT01000440.1 GCA_003451635.1 Syntrophus sp. (in: bacteria)
AGGCCCAGCTGCTGGGCCGCCCGGGTGACGTTGCCGCCACATTCATCGAGGCAGCGGGCGATCATCTGTTTTTCCACATCCTCCGTCTGGGACCGGATGAAATCCTTGAACTGGCTCTTCTGTTTTTCCGGCGGCAGCAGAGATTGTTCATATACGGCCGCCTTGATTTCTCCCGGAACATCTTCAAGGGTTATCGTCTGTCCTCTGGCCATCAGGACGAGTCTTTCGAGGAGATTTTCCATCTCCCTGATGTTGCCAGGCCAGTCATAATCGACAAACAGCTCCATCACCTCATCGTCCAGACCCTTGATATCCATTGACAACTTGTTGTTGAACCGGTCGATGAAAAAAGCGGTCAGGGTAGGAATATCGTCTTTCCTTTCCCGCAGGGACGGCAGCTGGATGGGGAGGACATTGAGGCGGTAGAAGAGATCCTCCCGGAAACGCCCTTCCTTGACATCCTGAAAGAGGTTCCGGTTCGTCGCCGTGATGAGGCGCACATCCACCTTGATGGTCTTCAATCCTCCGACCCGTTCAAAGGCCTGTTCCTGAATGACCCGCAGCAGCTTCACCTGCATCTCTTTTGGCAGTTCCCCTACTTCGTCGAGGAAGAGGGTCCCCTTGTGGGCCAGCTCGAAACGTCCCGGCTTGGTGACGACGGCGCCGGTAAAGGCCCCCCGTTCATAACCGAAGAGCTCGCTTTCCATGAGGTTTTCTGCAATTGCCGCGCAGTTGATCTTGATCAAGGGATTGTTCTTCCGGGGGCTGTTGATATGGATGGCGTTGGCAATGAGTTCCTTACCCGTCCCCGTTTCCCCGGAAATGAGGATGGTTGTCGTCGTCGGGGCCACCCGCTTGATGGTCTCGAATATCTCGATCATCGGACCGCTGGCGCCGATGATGCCATAGCGGTCAATTTCGTCGGAACTGGCGACGAATTCCTCGTCACTGAGCCGTCTCGTTTTGATCGCCTTGAAGATCACGTCCTTAAGCTCATCTTGTTCGAAGGGCTTGGTAATGTAATCAAAGGCCCCCATTTTCAAGGCATCCACCGCCGTGGCCACCGTCCCGTGGGCGGTGATCATGATCACCGGGGTAGCCGGATAATCCTTCATTACCCGTTCCAGCAGCCCCATGCCGTCGAGATTGGGCATCTTGAGGTCCGTAACCACCACGTCGATGTTGCCCCTTCCGGCGGCCAATACCTTGAGGGCCTCCCGTCCGTCCGGGGCCGTCAGGACCTCGTATCCCTCTTTTTTCAGCATGGCCCGAAGCACCACCTGCATGTTTATCTCGTCATCCACGACCAGAATCTTGCTCATAGAAACCCCGCTAAGATAATGCCGCCCGCTGTAGGCGGATATAAAAAATGCTCCCCTGCCCGGGGATGGACTTTACCCGGATATGGCCGCCATGATTTTTGATAATGCGCTGGCATATGGACAGGCCCAAGCCGACGCCCCGCTCCCTGGTTGTAAAAAAAGGCTTGAAGACATTGCGCAGCTCATCCCTTTTTATCCCTTTTCCCGTATCCCGGATGGAAATGGCTACCGCCTCCCCCTGGTCGCTGTCGATCCGACGGGTGCGGAAAATCAGTTTTCCCCCCTCAGGCATGGCCTCCAGGGCATTGACGGCGATATTAAGGATCACCTGGATCAACTGCTCCGCATCCACATTGACCAGCGGCAGCTCCGGCCGCAGTTCCTCTTCGATGACGATCTTTTCCGTCAGGTCATTGGCCTTGACGATCGATATGGCCTTGACAATGACGGCGTTGACGTCCTGGAGCTTCAGATTGAGGCTGTAGGGTTTCGCATAACTCAGGAACTGGTTGACGACCCTGTTGAGACGGTTTACCTCCTCGATGATGACATCGATGAGGCGTTTGTCCTCATCGGTCATAACCTCGGAGCGCAGGTACTGCGCCGCCCCCTTGATCGACCCCAGGGGGTTGCGGATTTCATGGGCCAATACCGGGGCCATTTCTTCCAGGAGCATGCTCTTTTCCCTTTCCAGCTTCTGATCGAAGGCATAGAGGAAATTGAAAGCCTCCTTGCTCTCCGGATAGATCCAGCTGAAGATGTTCTTGAGGACCTGTTTCAACGGTTCAATGGAAATGACGATGAGAAAGGACGCAAGGAGGATATAGGTCAGAGACGAGGAAGATGGACCGCCAAAGAGCCTGGTGAAGACGTAGATAACCAGGGTTGCACACAGGGTCAGCACGCCGGTGATCAAGGCCCGGGCCATCACCTCGTGCAGATCCATGAGCTGGGGGTGATTGACGATCAAAAAGATCATATACATGAGGACGGCAATAAATATATTGTAGAGGGGAGAAAAATCATATCCGAAAAGTTTGATGACATCGCAGGCGCTGATGAGGGCCGCCATCCCGAAAGCGATGGAAAGATAAAGCATCCTTGTTCTTTCCACCCCCGCTGGTTTGCTGCGGATAAAGAGAACCAGGGCGCCGTAACAAAAGGCCAGGACGGAAGCGGGGTAAAGATAGATCAGCATGCCCCAGTAGGGCCAGGCCGCCAGGGGAGTAAAAAGAGAAACAAGCAGAATAAGACTGATGAATGCCGCCGCCATGGTCTGGCGGAGAGACAGGAAGCTCTGATCGTTGAGGAGCAGACGCCCGAAGGCAATGATCAGGGGAGGAAAGGCAAGGAGGCCCAACAATTCCACCATCCTCCAGAATCCGGACTGGAAATGAACGGAAAAAAAGCCGCCCCCTTTATAGAAAAAAATGGCCAGGCAGAGGCAGGCAAAAGACAGATGTATCCGGTTCTGCCGCTTGGTAAAAAAAAGGAAAACGGCGATGGCCAGGCTGACAACGGCTAAGGTAAAGACTTCCATGGACCTTCTATGTCCTCTGTTCTGGCTGATTTGCTGGTGTAACGATAGCTGGAAATCTCACGGGAGTCAAGTAAGGCCATAAAAAAACAGGAGCTTCCCCCCTTGTGGAACGGCTCCTGTTTTCCTCCGTTTATAACAACGGATTGGTGATAATTTTAATGGCCTGTTATGCGGATTCTCCCTCCATCGGCAGGGCATAGCGGAAGCAACTGGCGTTTTCATAAATTGCCGGGGAAAGAATATACCCTTCCTCAATCTTGAAAACCTTGGTTTCCTGTCCCCGCACCTTTACCGCCCGTCCCTTGAGAAAAACCTTGATATTACCTTCGACGAGGTTCGTAATATCGTACCGCCCGAAGGTATGGTACACATCGATGCTGCCGACTTCTTCCGATTTCAGATGCCAGTGATCATGAATCCCGGCCTCGCTTTCCTCAAAAAATACCTCCAGTTTGTCCTTCCATTTCTCCGGAAGTTCTTCTGTCGTCATTGCAAATGCCCTATCGACATCATCCTTATTCTTCGCCTTCCTGGGTGCTTTCACTGTTTTTGCTGCCTTTACTTCCTTTATTGACTTTGCCATGACGGCCTCCTTTTTCTGCTTAGCTTGCATATTCGTGGTTCCTTCCCTTTTTGTCAGATGATTATTTACTACTGGCGGCCGAAGTCCTGCATTATCCTTAATCACAATGCGTGCCAAGGGTGGCGGAACGACGGAAGTACTGCGCATGCATTTGATTTTATATGATTTTAATAAAAGAATAACCCGCCGCAGCTCAGCAAGAAATGTCCATCACTGCCTCTGAAAATGCGTAAAACACTTCGCAGGGTGAATAGCTTTACGCACTTTTTGCCTCAGGGGGCAGCCTGCGGAGCCTGAATTAATGATCGCCGTACTCATGCGGGATCAACCAGGACGGCTGCTCAGACCATATACGCCGCCTTGGAAAACTGGTCCTAATCAGCTATCTTCGGACCTGACAGATCCCCCTGTCCCCTGGGAGTCCGGGATGCGGGCGAGGGCCAAGTCCTCGGGAAATATGTAGTGTGTCTGAATCGTCCGATCCAGCAAATCCAGCTCCTGAATCATCTGTTCCATACATTCCCCTGCCACATCTCAAGTTCATGCTTGTAAAGACTACCTGCATTATTTTTTGCCGTACTCTGTTCTATTTTGCCGGACAAGTCCCTACGCATGCCTCGTAGGCCTCATCACATTTGCTCATCAAAGGACTGCTCTTCATATTCATCTGCGAGACGCACCGAGAATACGAAATAGAACATTTCTGCGCACAAGCAGTCTCAACCTTGCTTGCGTCAGGATCCTTGGCATTGTGTGCACATCCCAACATGATACCCGCGACCATCACCACGAAAAGTATTCGCATCTCTGCCCCCTTGCTCATGACGTTTCCGGAACAGTAAGGGATAACCAAAGGAAAAGTCAACTAGTATCAGCCACCTAAGAAGGCAGGGTACTCATATGAAGGGGGGCATAGATTGATAAAGACGATCTTCGAGCAGCTATCGAGCAGATGAAGGTAATTTCTGCAAATGTGACCAAAGTAGTGACCAAGTCCAAAAACCAAAACAAAAGGGTTAGCCGATTTCTCAGCTAACCCCCTGTTTTTCTTATGGTGCCGAAGCCCGGATTTGAACCGGGACGAGNNTCTACCAATTCCGCCACTTCGGCATGTTTTTTCTGCCTGCCTTCTACACTTGTCGTCCTTGCCTTGTCAAGCAAAATTGATCTTGAAAATTAGCGGATTCGTGCTATGGTGGCGCCCTATGAAAACCATCCATCAAATAGACAATATTCCAGAGGAATTAACCGGTTCTTACCTGACAATAGGTAATTTCGACGGCGTCCACAGGGGGCATCAGTATCTTTTTCAACATCTTGTCAATCAGGCCCGGAACGCGCAGCGGCCGGCCGTAGTCCTCACCTTCGATCCCCACCCGAAGATGGTCCTCCACCCGGAACGCCGTCCCTTCTATCTGATCACGTCGATTGAGGAAAAGATCCGCCTCATTGAGGCCCAGGGTGTTGATGGGCTGATCATAATTCCCTTTAATCTTGATTTTTCCAAAACAACGGCCCGGGAGTTTGTCTGCGATCTCCTCTGGGGGAAATTACAGATTAAAAAAATCCTGATTGGTCACGATTATACCTTCGGTAAAGGTAAAGAAGGCAATGAGGCTTTTCTGGTAGGTCACGGGCAGAAACTTGGTTTTGGGGTAGAGGTAATGAGGGCCTTCCAGGTTGAGGAAACGATTATCAGCAGCACCAAAGTGCGCAACGCCATCCTCGCCGGAGACGTCAAAGCGGCGGCAGCATGGCTGGGGCGACCTTATAACCTTGTAGGCAGGGTTGTTCCGGGGCATAATCGCGGCGCCGGTCTTGGCTTCCCTACCGCCAATATTGAACCTGAAAGGTAGCTTGTTCCTGCCGGCGGCGTTTACGCGGCCCTGGCCAGGATCGATGATCAAACCTATGGCAGCGTTCTTAACATCGGCATGAACCCGACCTTCGATGACAATCAGCTGTCCATTGAAGTCCATATCCTCGATTTTAAAGGAGACATCTACGGAAAAACCCTGGAGATCCTTTTCATTGAGAAACTCCGGGACGAGAAGAAATTCAATGGTCCGGCGGAACTGATCGTCTAGATCCGGAAGGATGTGGAACAGGCCCGCGAGATAGTGTCCTGACGGGCGACTTCATTGAGTGTATTAAACAACGGACGGGAAACCTTAGTAGAGGACTTCCCCGGTATCGGTAATAAGTTTCTTGGGAAGATTGAATACCCTTTTAACTATGTCAAGGCCTTCTGCCGATAATTCCCTGACCGGGATGGCCCTGACCTCGGGATCTCCCACCGGCCCTTTTGCCTCAAAATAGACAGTAATAAACCTTCTGTCTTCATCCGTCAGGATCCAGCCCACTACCGGAATCTTGCTGACGATCCTGTCCACAGTTTGCAGGGGTTGCAGACCGACTTTAAGGTCAATGTTTTCCTTAATGATATCCATACTGCCCATGGCGAGGATATTCATTGCATCGCTGTCGATATAGAAATCATTGCTCCTCATGATCCCATTCTTCAGAAGGAGGGTAGCCGTAATGGAATTAAACGGCATCCCGCCTGCATTCAGGTCGGGGAGCTTAAATTTCAATAACTGCGACATATTGAGAACGGAAAATATTTTATATAAAGCATTCGCCTTTCTGATTGTTCCCTTTTCGATGCCAATTTTCACCTTGCCTGCGGCGGACGCCTTCAACTCGGCGGCGGTTTTTCCTGTGGCGGCAAGATCACCGCTTGCCGTCATAATTCCCCTGACCCGCTGGTCTTTATCCCCGGCCCATAACAGGGCCTCCGCCGGCACCCGGTCTAGCTTGAACTGGTAATGGTGGCATGGGGAACTTGCCGCCCCAAACTGGGTAGATCCTTTGGCGGCGCCCCGTCCGTCCTGCATGGCCCAGGTAAGGGACGAAAATTCAAGTTTGTCTGACTTATAACCGAGGTCGGCGCGGAGATCTGCAAAAGACAGTTCCCCGAACTTGCCCGCCGCCGCCCGGACCGTGGCCTGCACTGATATTGAGGGGCCGCTTGTTTTATTACTCCCTGATTTCTCCAATTTCATCACCGCCGCCAACTCCTCCCCCTTGAGGTAGGAGAAGGAAACGTCGCCATTGATAGCCCTTTCCCGGCCATCCTGAAGAGATCCCCTGGCCGTCACAACCGCATCGTTGAGCCGCGCGGAAAGCGAGCGGACCTGCCAGAGATCCTTCCGGAAGGAAACATCGCCGCTGACACCCCGTATCTGATAACCTGTCGGCAGGCTTCCATAACCGAAATCCTCGGGATGGAAGAAAGGAAGGGAGAAGGTCAGGGAGAAGGCCGGGGCTTTGAAATCCGCAACCTCGCCACCCACGGTAAAAGGCGTCTCGCCATAACGTCCGGATAGACGGGAAGAGCTTGCTTTTTCTCCTTCCAGGTGTATTGAACCATTCACGTCCTTAATTACTTTCATATTTTCCGACAGATGGAAGGACGTCCCCTGCAAGGAAATATCGCCGCGCCAACGGTCGGGCGTCCCTGTTTTTCCTCCTCCCTCGCCGGTGACCACGGCCTGAGCCAAACCTTCCGCCTGGCGCCGTTTTAGTTCGGGAAAGCAGCTCCGGAGATCCGGCAGATTGACCGTGTTCGTCCGAAAAGACATGGAATACGGCTGTGTTCCATCCTTAAGGGGGGACGTCAAGGTCCCCGTGAGAACAAGGGTCCCCAAGGAATAATTTAACGGGTCCATCTGCAGCTTCCCGTCCTTGATCGCCGCCACAAAATCCAGCTGGTTTTTCTGCCCAACCGGTTTGATCATGACGTCGCCATACTGGTAACGGGCCGGCGTCAGGTTCCATTCCCCGTTCAGGCGATAATCGGCCAATGGCCCCAAGCCGTTCAGCTTCAAGGTTGTATTGCCGTTAAAAGACAGCTTTTTAGTCAGATCTTCCCCGATCAGCCAGGCCAGCTCGCGGTTTGTTGGTTGAACCGTAGCGGTAAAGGGATAGATGGCAGGTTCAGAGAGGGGATATCCGGCGATTTTTCCGGTCAGGGTAACGGGTGAGGCCCCGAAATATCCCGTCATCTGATTGAACTGAATATCCCGTTCCATAAACACCAGTTCTCCCTTGATGCCGTTAAAGACCGGTGTCGAGTTGCCAAAACCTACGACACCCTTTGCCACGGAAGTCTTCACAACGAGGAGATTGTCATGACCTGCCGCTCCCCACTTCCGCAGTTGACTCAGCCGGCCTTTCAAAGAACTCTCCTGAACATGGAAAATACCGGCCCGGATATGTTCTTTGATAAACGCCGACGTTCCCGGGGGGATAATGCCATAGGGGATATATTGCCCGTATCTTTCCAGATCAAAAGGTCCCAGGGTGGCCTTTATATCTATGACCGGATCTTCTTTACCCAATTCCCTGATCGTCCCCTGCCCTTTAATCCTGACATCATCTAGGGAAAGTTCGGCCTTGTTCAGAGAAATCTCACTGGCGTTGCGCTTCAGGTCATAGACCAGGCGCACTGAGGTTGGCGCCAGGGGACCTGGAAATACCGGGGTATAATGAAACTTTACATTTTTAAGTTCTATGGACCCGGAAGAGGTAAACTCCTGTTTTTGACCCTTGACGGCAATATCGGCACTCAACAGTCCGGCTAACTGCTGAAAAGGAACTTTGCCGCCGTAATAAGGCCGGCAAGCGGCAAGATCGAGCTCCTGAATACGGAGCCGGGAATCGATCCGGCCATTAATGAGTGGTTCCGGATGTCGGGGAAGATAAAGAGAGCCTTCCATCCCCAGCCTGACCTTCCGGACTTTTTCCGAGAGGACCGCTGCAACGAGAAAGGCGGTCTTCTTTTCCCGTTGGAGATGATCGATTTTCAGGCGGACATCCTTGAAATCGGCTTGGATCCCTTCCGGGCTTATCCATAGATCACGGAATGTTACGTTGCCTTCCTGAACAGTCAGACCGCCTAATTCCACGGGCGGCCCTTCTTTCGTTTCCATCAGATCGTCAATATTCCACTTTCCCTGCTTGTCCCGGACAATGACCATATGCGGCTGTTGCAGATCAATGTCCTTCAGGATGATTTTCCGTTCCAACAGATAGGGCAGGAGGGCGACAGTGACGGTCAGCCGTGCCGCTGAGGCAAAAGGATCGCGGCCATTCTTCTCCATGATCGCAACCTTTTCAAAGGTCAGGGCCGGCCAAAAACCAAAGGAGACATGGCCGGATGCATATTGAATATCCCGATCCAGGGCCTTTTTCGCGTAGTCCACAATGGTCGGCCTGAATGCCTCAAGATCTTGGATTTGTTTATAGAAATAGACGACGAACAGGCCGCCCGCAATCAGGATGCCAAGAAGAGTGACACAGAGGATGGGGATTCTCTTTTTCATCAGTTTTTGCTGAA
>DMAT01000105.1 GCA_003451635.1 Syntrophus sp. (in: bacteria)
TATCGGCAAGGTAGGCATTCCCGATGCCATTCTTCTCAAACCGGGACGCTTCACCCCCGAGGAATTTGAAATCATGAAATCCCATACCACCCTGGGGCGGGATGCGATTCTGGCTGCAGAGCAGCGGCTGGGCCTGGAATTGCCTTTTCTCTACTATGCTAAGGAGATCGCCTACTCCCATCAGGAAAAATGGGATGGGACGGGCTACCCCGAGGGCCTGTCGGGGGACGACATTCCCATTTCCGGGCGCCTGATGGCGGTGGCGGACGTGTACGACGCCCTTATCTGCCGGCGCGTATACAAAGAAGGCATGCCTCACGAAAAGGCGGTGGGAATCATCTGCGAGGGGAGCGGCACCCATTTCGACCCCGACATGGTGGATGCCTTCAGGGAAATCGCTGCCGACTTTAGAGAGATCGCCAAACGCTATGAGGACACGGATAACGATCTCGAGAAGCACGCAAAAAAGTAGCGCGGTGATTACACATATTCATTGTAAAGGTTTTACTGTGGCGTCAAGAAGTTATCCTATTAAGGAATGTCGAGTTCGAATTTATAGAGGGAAGTGGTGGCGCCCAGGATAAGGGTATGCTTCCCCTTCTCTAAAAGGAAGTTTTTCTTAGCTTCCCGTTTACCAACCCGGACGCCGTCAATGGTCGTACCCAGCGTACTTGCTGTATCGATGAGGTAATATCTGTCCTGAACGAGGGCTACAACACAATGTGTTCGCCAAAGTTGATAGGGCTCTTTGTCCAATAGCTTCAGGTCAACGGTGTCAAACGTGCCATCCTTCGCTGAACGGCCGATGCTGAAAGGGGACTTTGAGATTTCGATCTCCTTCTTGCCTTGGAGCGCCCGTTCGGCATCCGCCGTCAAGGCCCGCAAACAAAGGACTTTTTTAGTCTCAATATTGGGCGCTTCCACTTCCGTGGCACCCTTTTCCTCAAAAGCAACGGCAAGCCGATTCGTGTTAATCAGCTTGCGGAAGGCCTCTTTCAAAATGGGAATAATGCTCTTGGGGTTGGTGTTTAGCATTACCTCAAAGTCTTCACGACTGATGGTATTAACTCCCGTATCTTCCAGGGCTACTACCGATGCGGAGTGAGCTTCCCCGGTGAGAAGGCACATCTCGCCAACAACATTGCCTACACCCAGCTTTGCCAAGACGATTCTTTTTCCCTTTTCCATTTTGAATACTTCCACGCTTCCCTTTTGGATGAGATAGGCATTCTCCTCCGCAGAACCATCCTCAATTATGAGATCATCCTTCTTGAAATATTTCATCTCGAACATGATGCAACTCCCTTTTTCCACCTTTAACAAATCATTCAAAATATCGCTACGAAAGCAATGACTAATAGGATCAGTCCTAAAGAAGCTTTATCAGGATAGTTGTATTGAGATAGTCAAAGTCGATCGGTTTCGTAACATAATCATAGGCGCCATACTCCAATGCGCATTTGGCCGTCTCTTCATCAGTCACCCCGGAAACCATGATGACGGGAACATCGGGATCTATTTTTTTGAGCTCTTTGAGGGTGTCGATACCGCTTATGCCGGGCATCATGATATCGAGGAGCACCAATTGTGGTTTGATTTCTTTAAACATCTGAAGTGCCGCCGTTCCATCTTCCGCTTTATAAACCTCATAACCTTCGGCCATAAGATTAACCTCGATAATCATGAGATTGATCGGTTCATCATCAACACATAGGATTTTTTTCATTCAATTATTTCTCCTGTTTTTGTATTTGAGTATGTTAAACACTAAACAATGGTAATGGCAAATAATTTATGTATGTCAAATAAAACTGATCGAAAAATGAGTGGTTGCAAGTTGATGAATTGGTGACTGATGTGCAGAGGTTTTCATCCGCCTGATACAATGATCATTTTTTATCCTCACGAAATGATACGAAAATCGGATTGCTGACAATGATGCCGGGGCCTCTGACGTCTATCCGGTAGTAAATCTTCTCACCCGGCTTGTAATATTGATCTGTATGCTCAATCTGAAACGGCAGTTTCTCTTCAAAGACGTTAATCAATGCGCCTGCTCGTATCAGGCGCACCTTTACAGTATTTTGCGCGGCCCCGGCCGATGAAATGGCGATTTTTATCTTTGGGGAACCAGTCAGAGCTATTGTCTCTCCCGAATTCCCTCGTGTTTGACCGTCCGCAGAGGACAGGGAAAACTCGTCAAGTTTCATCGCCTGCGGGACTTCGCCCTGATAGGCGTACATATTACCGTTTCTCAGCGCCTTCAAGACGGCGGATTTAGTCTTCTCCCGGACAAAAAATACCGTCGGGAATGTCCCCAACTTCTCCTCGCCTTTCCCTTCCCCATGAAAATCCGCCGTGGCGATTCCCCAGGGCGGATGACTACGATAACCTGCACAGTACTCTTTCAGCGT
Source organism: Syntrophus sp. (in: bacteria) (assembly GCA_003451635.1). Taxonomy (GTDB): domain Bacteria; phylum Desulfobacterota; class Syntrophia; order Syntrophales; family UBA8958; genus UBA8958. The sequence goes on from DMAT01000105.1 coordinate 2,415, forward strand.
CATATCCCAGATATTGCCTGGTTCCGTCAAGGTGACATTTTCTCCATAAAGGGCGGCAAACCCCGTATAAGAACGCGATTCATGAAGCGCCGCAGGGTAAGGCAGGGTACTCACCTGAATAGGCCCCAGTTTCCTGACCCCGGATTTCGTTTCCGGATAATTCCAGAAGGTCATACCCCCTTTTTCATTCACATAATCGATAACGAGTTGATAGGGAGCCATCTTCTGATCTCCGTGATAGGGATCGAAAGGAGAACTGCTCCTGAAGGCGGAACTGTTGAGAGTGAAGATGACGGAGAGTATCAGGGCAATGATGCCGGTAATCCGCAAAAGGCCTTTCCAAAAAGTCATTATCAGGGCCACAATGAATGCGGCTGAAAAAAAGATAAGCTCCGGAATGGCATTCCGGATATTTTTGAGAGAGAGGCTGTTATGAAGAATAGGCAGATTTTCGTAATCCTCCGCGTTCTCCATCCCGACGGTTAAAAGGCGCTTTTCGTGATTATGGGCCGTAAGGACGCCGGTTATGGGATTTCCCGTCCAGTAATAAAAGGGAACCGTTTCCGACCCGGGAATAATAATCATGTCGGGATATTTCTTTTCCACCTCCCGGATCGCCTGGATAAACTTCCCCGCCCCCTGTTTGTTGATAGAGTTCTGTTCGACAGATTTCTTGAGAATACTGCGCAGGGGCGGGAGGCCGTATTCCATAGCCATCCGGTCGTGATCGTTGATGAAAAGGACGTTAAAACCCCGTTGTCTGGCCAAAAGGACAAGTTCTTCTATGCTATATTTGCCGTCACTAAAGGTTGTCCGCGTGTCCATCAGGCCGGCAATCTGCTGGTAATCAGCAGCGAAAGACGGTCCGATTCCCGTAATTATCAGGATGACGGCAATAAGTAGACTGAAATAGTAACGGTGCATAAAAACAATCCCATCCCCAACAAAGTTTAGAGGGATACCCTTAGCTCACGTCTCCCATACATGCCTAAGCCCATACAACAAACACTAATTTTTCACAACCCACAATCCTTGTCTATATACCTGATTTATCAGCAGTCAAGGATGCTACGTTGCAATTGTCTCCCAGGTTGTATATAAGGCGCAACCACGTCAAAAATAAACAACCTCAAGGGAAGGACAATACTGATGGGTCTAAAAAAAGGAGCCTTTTCATTCTCAAGATTTGGCGTTTCCACCCCCCTGACCGGCAATTTTGCCGATCTGTTTGATGAAAAGATAAAGTCATTCGCTTTTCGGGATTTCTTTCCCGAAAATGAAGAGAAGTCTCTGGGCTGGACAGGATTACAGGAAATTCTCGATAGTTCATTCGCGTACGCTGCCCATACTCTGGGGGACTACCGGGTCTTTTCCCTGCGCATCGACCGCAAGACTACCCCGTCAGCGCTCCTGCGTTTGCGGTTTTTAGAGGCGGAACGGAGCATGCTGGCGGAACGGGAAACAAAAAAACTCTACAAAGAAGAGAGGGAAGCCCTGCGCGAGTCGATCCGTCAGGACCTGATGAAACAGGCGCATCCCGTCCCCTCGATGCTGGATGTTTGCTGGTCTTTGACAAAAGGAATGATTTATTTTTCCTCCCATGCCGAAAAGATCCTCCAGGATTTCCAGGACTTCTTCCGGGAAACCTTCGAGATGGATCTTGCCCTTCATGTGCCCTGGCTGGACGCCCTGGGACAAAACAAAGAGGAGACAGAGGAGTTCCTTTCCCGGCAGCCGGGCCGGGAGTTCCTTACCTGGTTATGGTTCAAGAGCGAGGAGCGTGACGGAAGGATCGCCCTGGAAGGCCAGGAGGAAATCGGTCTGGCCTTTGTGCGACGCCTAATCCTCGAATCGGGAGAGGGAGACTATGCCGAATCCGTCGTCTGTCAGGGGCAGCACGCATTGTTGCTGGAAGGGAAAGAGGCCCTCCGGCAAGGAAAAAAGATCCGAGAAGCCCGCCTATCCCTGGAAATCGATTCAATGGAGTGGGAGTTCACTTTCAAGGCGGATCTTTTTCAATTCCAGTCCATGAAACTGCCTGCCCCAACAGAAGAATCTGAGGAAAACAGCGCGCTGGAGGAAGAAGGACGCTTACTGGAGCGGATATTCCTTTTGGAAAAGGCGATCGAGACAATGGATCGGTTATTTGCCTTCTTCATGGGACTGAGGTTATCGGCGTCCTGGCCCGCCGAAGTCGCCCGTATGGAGAGATGGATGAACAGGTGAGATAGGATTATGAGTTGACAGGATGGTTATCGTTTATTATACGATTATGGAATGAAGCGTATCGCCACGCCTGTCATCGTCGGAGCTGCCCAGTATACCCAAGCCAGGAAAGCCCTGCCCGCCCTCGATCCCCTCGGTCTGATGGCCACCGCAAGCCGCCTGGCCATTGAAGATACCGGCGTTGGGCAACAGATGACGCGGGGCATCGACACCGTCTGCGTAGTCAATCTTTTTACCTGGATTTACGGGAACGCCCCGGAAAGCCTCTGCGAAAAATTGGGGATACAGGCAACCTCCCTGAACTACGGACCCATCGGAGGCAACACCCCCCAGATGCTGGTCAACCACTATTGCCGCGCTATTGCCAATGGCGAATGCCAGGCCGTCTTGATCACGGGGGCTGAGGCGGTCTACGGTCTGAACCGCGCCCTGGGGGGAAAAGTCCCCTTCGACTGGCCGGAGCAGGAATCCCAGCCCTTTCTTAAAGACCATCCCACCGCTGTCAACTTCGATGTCCTGCTGCGGGCCGGAGACGGCCTGGAAAGTGAGACCCTGGAAGGATATCGCTATCCGTTGAATGACGTGGAAGAGGCATACGATCTCTATCTTCCCCACTTCATGTATCCTTTTTTTGAGACGGCCCTGCGGGCTGCCGCGCAAGAAAGTGTTGAGGAGCACCGGACACGGCTCGGCAAACTTTGTCATGATCTTTGCGCTGTCGCCGCCGGCAATCCTTACGCCTGGAGCCGTTCTCTTCTCTCCGGTTCCGACATAACCCGGCCCGCAGAACAGAACCGCATGATCGTTTATCCCTACACAAAGTTTATGATGGCCAACATCAACGTTGACCTGGCGGCCGGCGTCATCCTGACCAGCGAAGAAATGGCCGCGACGCTGGGCATCAAACGCTCCCGCTGGGTTTACCCGCTGGGGGGTGCTGATTTCCGTAATGTCTGGCATGTGAGCCAACGCCCTTGTTTAATGGATTCCCCGGCCCTGACCGAAGCGGCCCGGCTAGCTCTGGAACAGGCGGATCTTTCCATGGACGACATCGGCGCCTTCGACGTCTACAGCTGCTTTCCCTCCGCCGTGGAGATCGCCCGGCAATCCCTGGGACTGGCGGCAGACGATCACCGAGCGATCTCCCTAACCGGCGGTCTTCCCTACTTCGGCGGGCCGGGGAATAATTATTCTCTCCACGCCATCGCCGCCATGACCGACAAAATTCGCAGCAACCCCAAATTGAAAGCTATGATAACAGCCAACGGCTGGTATAACTCCAAACAATCCGTGGGCGTCTATGGGGCGACGTCGCCCGGTAATCGATGGGAATATCGCGACGACAGCTCCGTGCAAAGGGAAATAGAGAGGCAAGAACTGCCGCTGCCGGTGGAGAAGGCAGGCGGTCCTCTCACCATCGAGGCATATATGATCCGACATGACGCTGCCGGCGCCCCGGAACGGGGAACCGTGATCGGACGTCTTACCGACGGCCGCCGCGCCCTGGCCGACATTGACGCATCCCCAAAAGATCTGGACCTTATGGAAAAGACAGAAATGGTGGGCAAAACAGGGATCGTAAGCTATGTCCCCGAGGGGGGAAAAAATATGATAACAGTGACCGCCATCGTTTGACATGTTGGAGTATTTGTGAGACGTATCAATAAAGTCGCATATGACCCTAACGCTCTGCTAAATTCAATAAAGGTAAACATGCATGCTCGCTGAAGAAGAAATCCAGGAAAGGGCGAAATACTGTTATCTTGTTTTTTTCCAGTTGAGCTGCCTGCGCAGCCTCGAGCTGGCCAACCCCGCCCATTACCTGAAGGTCCTTGAGAAATCATCCCTCCGCCTGATC
>DMAT01000420.1 GCA_003451635.1 Syntrophus sp. (in: bacteria)
AAAGGGAAGTTGATACTGCATGATGGCGGCGCCTGTGATATCTGCCTCAACGACGGTGCCTGCTGGCGGAACGTTCCTGAGACGGTATGGAATTTCACAATTGGCGGTTACCAGGTCATCAAGAAATGGCTTTCATACCGCGAAAAGCCACTCCTTGGCCGTGGCTTGACCCCTGAGGAAGTCCGCTACGCCACGGAAATGGCCCGCCGTCTTGCGGCTCTGATTACCTTACAGTCATGCCTGGAAAACAACTACCATAACGTGATCCAGACCACCTATCTGTGGACGAATCCATAGGAATCAGGAATGTTGAGTAGGTAGAGCGCCTGGTTCACCTCACGACATGACATGTTGCGGAACCCATGAATTTCTGGTATGAAGAAATTAATAATCGAATTAGGAGGCAGTCCTTTCGAGACAGTCATGAAAACGACAGCACCACAGGATCTCCGATATCAGCCGATCTACCCCCTTGCTGAGGTAAGCCGCTATACTCGTGTAAAGCCTGCCACGCTACGTACGTGGACCCATAATGGAGGCTCGGACGTGTTGATTCTCGCCGCAGGCCCGCAGGTGGCGCCGTTCAGCTTCATCAACCTCATCGAATCGTATGTCTTGGAGGGGCTGCGGCGCACCCATCGCGTACCAATGCAGCGCATCCGTAGGGCTGTCGAATGGTTGAAACAGAACTACGGTACCGTCCATCCTTTGGCCGAGCAGAATCTGGAAACGGACGGATATGACCTCTTCATCAGAGAGTTGGACATTCCTGTTAACGCTTCCCGAAGGGGGCAGAGTGGATTCCCGGAGGTACTGGCCAACTACCTTAAGCGGATCGAAAGGGATGAAGGCAGAATTCCTGTCCGGTTTTATCCTTATACCTATGCCCAGGCACCCAGGACCATTGTCATGGATCCTGCCGTAGCCTATGGGAGGCCTGTGGTAGTGGGAACCCGCGTGTCCAGCCAGATGATCTTCGACCGGTACAGTGGGGGAGAGAGTCTGAAAGATATAGCCCTTGATTATGATCTCGATATCCCGCTTATCGAGGAGGCCCTGCGTTGCGAGATCGAACGGATCGCCGCCTGATTCTCCTTCTTGATGAAAACCTCTCCGGTCATAAGATCATTGACGGATTGGCCGCCTTGAACATTCCAGTTAAACCACAAACAGAGATCATGGAAAGCGGTGTACCCGATGAAAAGGTTCTGACGATCCTCTCTCAACATCCCGACTATTACCTGCTGACAAAGGACAGCGACTTCCATAAGAAACCCGTGGTGAAACAGGCCCTAATTGAGCACGGTATCGGCGCCTTTGTCATTACGGCACACAAAGGGAAGACCGCCTCAGAGCTTGTGTCTCTGGTTGGAAAGGCATGGAACCGGATTCAACGGTTTACGGCAAAGCACGATCGTCCTTTCGTAGCCAAGATCCTGGCCGATGGCCGCGTCGAGAAGGCATCATAATTGAAAATTGGGGGTACATCTGGGGGTATCTATAAATACATCACTTTTGATTATCCAATAAATACATTATGATAGGCGTAAAATGTGATAGTTTCGCCCTCACGATTATTTTTTCCCAAGGCCCTTCTTGATTTTGTCGACCACCGTTTTTTCTTCATCCTCATACTTCCCGTCGGCCAGGGCGATCCGTGTAGCGATGGAAAGTGCCTCTGCCCGGTCCTCTTTTGTTTTGATGAGCTTGCCCAAGGCCTTCAGGGCCGCATCCTCGTCGGCCTGAAGGATCTGCGCCTGGCGGCGCACGATCTTTTTAAACGCGGCCGGTCTTATCTTGCTCAGGACTTTATGGGTCTTGGCTATCTCCTGTGCGACTTCAAACAGCCTTCGTTTAATGATGTGATTCTTCCGGGCGACGGCCATGATGATCCTGATCAATCCTTCGGCAACCCCGCCTTCCTCAAGGGCCGCCCAGCGCTTGTCCTCTATTCCATCATCGCCTGCTTCCGGAATTGCGCCGCTTTCCTCCGCATCGGGTACGGGCGTGCAGAAGAACTTCATCAGTGGGTTATCATAAATTGCCCGGAACTTCCGTTCGATACGACTATCCCTCGCATCGCGGTATTGGTTTAGCCATTTGATCATAAAATCGGAAAAGCTGTATTCAAGCTCAATAAAGGGATTATCAGCCTTTACGGGCTTGCGGTTTGCCTTCACGGAGGAGGCGGCATATTTGAGGGGACGCAGGAAAGGGTTGATGTCCGAGAGCAGATAACGCTTTAAACGCAGCGGATGGAGGAGGCGGCTCATTTCGCCGGTCAGTTCCGTGGACCAAAACCGGACCCAGGGGCGGCAATACAGCTTATAGTGATTATCAAGTAATTCGGACATCCTGTCGACGGTACAGAAGTCTTCTTCATCCTGGGCGCCGTCATCCATGGCCAGGATGTCGTCGATAGTCCGCTCCTCGAAGCGGGTGTCAACATCGCCGGTCTTGAGATCGCCTTCAATGATCATCTCATAGAGCCCCGGCGGGAGGTACTCGATCATGTCGAAACTCGCGAGGATCTCCTTGTGCTCCTTTTGGGCCACCCCTCCCGAGACAAAGATGCCCAGATGACCAATATCCTCGTGGATGATGTAAATGATCACCTGCCCGGCCTTTTTTATATCCTCCGTGGTCCGGTGAACTTTGGTTATCCAGTTGAGGGCCTGCTGGGGGGGGGTTATATTGTCTCCCCGGGAGGCAAATACGATAATGGGGCTTTCGATATGCCGGAGATCGATGTTCTTTCCCTGGCGGATTTCCAGCTTCCCCTTCTCCAGTTTGTTTCCTACAAATAAATTGTTTACGATGAATTCTATCTCTTCCGCATTCATCAGGAAGAAACCGCCCCACCATTTTTCGAAACTGAGGTAGCGCTCCACCTCCTCGTCGATATTCTTATAGACATTGTACTGTTTGGTCCAGATGGTATTAGCCGGATTCAGGTCCTCAAAATTGGAGACCAGGTTGGCGCCGTCGAATTTCCCGTTCCCGATGTCGCTGAGCAGCGATACCATCCATGATCCGCCGTTGAGACCTCCCTTGTAGCGCATGGGATTGGTACCTTCCACGCCTGCCCAGTAGGACAGGGGCGCCCCGTTGAGAACCAGGGGACCGGTAATGTCGGGTCGGTCGGCGCACAGCAGGGCTGCGGCCCATCCCGCCTGACAGTTGCCCATGATCGCCGGGGCGTCGGCGTAGGGGTGAAGCTCGACAATTTCTTCGATGAACTGTGCTTCCGCTGCCTCTATGTCGCTTAGCGTCTGGCCGGGCATCGGTTCCGCGTAGAAGAGGATAAAATATACTGGGTAACCCCGTTCGAGGGCCATTCCAATTTCCGAGTTTCTTTTGGAACCGCCGATTCCCGGTCCATGGCCTGCCCGGGGGTCGATAATGACGATCGGGCGTTTGGGCAGCTCCTCCGTCTTTCCCCTTAGTTCTTTAAGGCGATCGGATTCTTTTTCTTCCGGAGTGCGCTTCTTGGCCCTCCGGTCGCTGATCCGGACCAGAGAATAATTGACGGGCTTCTTGAATTCCCGCCCGTCGAGAATCATTTCATATTTGAAAACCAACACCGGGGGCTGGCCGTTTTTGAGATGTTCGATGTAAGTGTTGCCCCTTCTGCGCATGGCATCGGCATAAAGGACGGAGCGTTGCAGAGCGTCCGTAGTGTACTCAACCAAATGTCCGAAGAGGTCCCCGGCCGGGGTTATATTGGGGGTTTGCATATCGGAATTATTCATGGTCTGTCTCCTTTGCTGATAATCCAACAGAAAGACTAGGCCATAGACGCATCGGTGTCAATTGAAATCTTTATTTTAAGACTTGACATGACGCAAAAGGGCCGCAGATCATGAATCTGCGGCCCTTCTTCGAAGGCGGAAAGACTTTTTTTACGAGTTTGTCAGCTACACCACACCATAGGCCAGCATGGCCCGGGCAACCTTTGTAAAGCCGGCGATGTTGGCGCCGGTTACATAATCGCCCTTTCGTCCATAGGCTTCCGCTGTTTCTACGCAGGACCTGTGGATGCTCTTCATGATGAGGAGGAGGCGATTGTCCACTTCTTCTCTGGTCCAGGAAAGCTTCATGCTGTTCTGGCTCATTTCCAGTCCCGAGGTTGCCACGCCGCCGGCGTTGGCCGCCT
>DMAT01000297.1 GCA_003451635.1 Syntrophus sp. (in: bacteria)
ATCGCCTTATCCGGGGAAACAATTTCCGCGATGACGGGCGTGATCGGCGCCAGCCGGCCCGTTTTGGCATATTCAACGGACTTCATGGTCAATTCCTGGCTTGTGAACTTCTCCGTTTCCGGATTGATCATGGCCTGGTACTTCAACTGCCAGTCCTTTTTCATGAACGGCGCGAGGGTGGTCCATTCCTCCGCCCCCCACTCATCGTACTTGCCGATGATATCCACGAAGGCCTTCCACATCTCAAGCCGGAGCCCCCCGAGAAAGACGCCGCCGTCCTTGGTTGGATAGAATCCATAGAGCCACAGGGCCGTGTCGAGGTTGCCAAAGCGTTCATTCAGGACTCCCTGGTCGGAATACCAGTGGAGGGCGTAATCGTGGAGCCGTTCGTAGGCCTCCGGCGTGGCGATGTCAATCGCCTGCCCTTCCCCGGTCACCCCCCGATAATATAGCGCAGAGAGTATCCCCATGGCCCCAAAAGTTCCGGAGGCTGCCCAGGCGATCCAGGGACCCGCTTTGGTGGGAACGGCATAGGGCATTTCGTCATAGGTCTTTCCCTCGGGAAGGATTTCCCCGGTTCCGTACTGTATTCCCAAACGGGCCTGACTTACATTGTCGTAATCATACTGTTTGCTTGCACTCTCCGGTCCGAACTGACCATACCCCGAAATGGAGGTATAGATCAGTCGCGGATTGATCTTGGCAAGTTCCTCATAGCCGATCCCCCAGGCATCCATAACCCCGGCGGGATATGTTTCAATAAGAACATCAGCGGCCCCGACGAGGCATTTGAGAATCTCCCGCCCCTCTTCCTTGTCGAGATCCAGGGTTACATGGTATTTGTTCCGGCCTTCCTGTAAGTAGGCCAGACCGGTGCCCCGATGCATGACGCCGTTGGGAGAGTAAGTCCGCACCAGATCACCCCCCGGCGGTTCGATACGAATTGTCTCCGCCCCGAGCTCGGCAAGGAGGGATGAACAGAAACATCCGGCCATGCTCCGGGAGCTCAAATCCAATACGACTAAATCATCCAGGGCCTCCGGCTTCTCGAAATTCTTCGCCGGATCGTCGAGTGACCGAACATGATCGGCCCATTCGGCCCACTTTGGTCTTTTATGTTCTGCCATAGCGCCTCACCTCCTCAAGATTGCGCCTGATTGTCCATCCCAATCAGACGGGGGACGACGCCCCTGTGCGTCTTTCCATTTACCGAGGACTCCATGCATATAAAGTTCGTCTATCTGCGCCTGGTTCCGGCCCAGAAGTTTCGTCATGATATAATCATTGTCGAAACCGACCGGCCTGACCGACCAGCGGTGTTTCGGAGGCGTCCTGGACATCATGATCGGGATTTCATGATCCGTGTACTTTCCATAGAGGGGATCATCGATCTCCTTCACGAACCCCCGGGCGCGGCGCTGGGGATCTTCGCACATGTCGCGGGAATTGTGGAGGCGGGTCGCGGCAAAGCCACCTTGCTTGCCGAGTTCTTCGATTTCAGCGGCCATCTTGGTACGTGCCCAGTCGGCAATGATCTTCAGAATCGTCAAGGCATTTTCCGTTTCGAGCCGATTAGTGTGCTCCTTGAAACGCGGATCGTCGGCCAATTCCGACTTTCCCATAGCCTTGCACAGCGCCCTGAATTCGTCCGGGGCCGGGGCTGCCAGGGCGACAAACAGATCGTCCTTGCAGAGGAAGCTATCGGCGGGACAGATACACTGGTCACGGTTGCCCGACGGCTCAACGCCGTTGCCCGTAAACTGCTGATATGGCCAGACCCAGCCCATGGCGCGCATGATGTTCTCGGTCTGTGACATCTCGATGAACTGTCCCTTCCCTGTTTTCCGCTTGTGATGCAGGGCCGCCAGAACAGCCACTTCCCCCATCATGGCCCCGAAGACATCGCAGATCCAGATACTCTGCTTCATAGGCGGGCGCTTGGGGAAGCTTGACATCCAGGCGTATCCCGAGAGGGCCTGCGCGGCGCCGTCGTTGGAAGGCCGGTCCTGCTCGGCATACGTACCCCACTGACCGAAGCCGTTCTTCTCGATATAGATGATGCCGGGATTGACTTTCTTGATGTCCTCGTAACCGATATTCCATCGGTTTGTCACCGCAGGGCGGAGGTTGAATTCGATGATATCCGACTTGGCGGCCAATTCCTTGAAGATCTGCTGGGCCCAGTCAATATGAAGATCCAGAGCCATGTAATATTTTGAGTTGTTGATGTGCATGAACATGGGGCCCTGTTCTTTGTAGAACCAGCCGAAGGGATTCAGCGAACGGGTGACATCGCCCATGGGGGGAAGCTCGATCTTGATCACCTCGGCCCCCAGGGAGGCCATGAATGAAGGTCCTGCCGGTCCGAAGAGGAGCGTACAGACCTCAAGAACCCGCACCCCCTTCAAAGGGCCGGGTCTGGTATTTTTGTTTTTTACATAATCCTTGAAGACATCTGGCATAAGGTTCCCTCCTTTAAACCGTGAATCAAAAATGATTATGGTGCGTGATCACATTGCCTGGTCAATCGCCTGAGATTCACCTCCTTCTAGTCTATAATTAAACGCATATATTAGCTGCTCTCCGGTAAAGAATTTCAAAATCAAGATCTGCATGTTTTGACGACTTGAATCAACTGGAGCATGGAAACGCTGTGATCTTAAATGGCGTCTCTTTGTGGTTATCGAAACTGGATCTATGGCAGATGATAAAACACCCCAAGTATAATTATTTGTTAACATGATGTCATCCTTGAAGCAAGATATTTCAATGTTCCTTATCGTCCCGTGTTTTTACCCTTGACAATCTTCAATCGTGACCCTATAACTTAACTTATTAACAATTTGTTAAATCGATAAGGAAATGAATATGGCAAACATCCTCGATAAAAACAGGATCCTGGACGCCGCCCGGACAGTGTTCGCCCGACATGGTTTCCGCAAGGCATCCCTCGCTGATATCGTCCGTCCCCTGGGAGTTGCGAATACTGCCGTCTATCACCATTTCCCGGGCGGTAAAGAGGAAATTTTCCATGCCGTCATCGACCGGGAAGAACATGCTGTACTTACGGATATGCAACAGGCCCTTGCATCTTCCGCAGATCCATCACGGCAACTTAGGGCCCTGATCATGGCCAAGCTGACTCATTTTCAGCAACTCCGGGAGTTGCTCATGGTCCCCCGGGATGTCGGCGAAGAAGTTGCCCAGCTTTACGACGCCCATGAAACAGCTTTTCGCGCTTCCGAAAGGGCCATGATATCCTCCCTGCTGAGGGAGGGACAGGCAGCGGGATTATTCCGATCCAACGATCCTGACCATCTTGCTAAAAGTGTACAGACCGTTCTCAACCGACTGGAGGTACCCCTGATCTTTGAGGAGACACCGGACAAAATGGAGCAGGAGGTCGACGAACTGCTGGAGCTTCTTTTCTACGGCATTATGAATCGGACCATTATGAATCAGGAGGTTCAGAAAGATGACTGATTCCAGGGGAAAAACAAATAAATGGCGCGTCGGCGGGCGGATCATGCTGATCCTCCTGCTGGTGGTTGCTTTGGTCTTCAGCGGCCGCTGGCTCTACTGGCGATTGAACCACGTAACGACCGACGCCGCCTATATCAAAGCCGACATGGCCAACATCGCCCCGGAGGTTCCCGGCAAGATCATCGAGGTCACCGTAAAGGAAGGACAGGCCGTCCAGGCCGGCCAGGTCCTGCTGCGTATCGATCCGGAGCAACTAGACCGCCACTTGGGTCTGGCGGATGCGGACCTGGCCTCCACTCATTCCCGAAAGGAACGCTCACAGGCGGAGTTGAACCAGGCACGGCTCACCGTCCCGGCGACGATTGACGCAGCCCGGGCAGCCCTCGAAGTTGCGGGAAAGCAAAAAATTAAAGCCCAGGCCAACCTTGACCACTGGCAGCTTCAGTACAAACGGTTCAAGCAGCTCTACGACCGGCAGACCATCGGCAAGTCCCGTTTCGATGAAGTAGAAATGTCCTGGCGGGCGGCGGCGGCTGATTTCAACGCCGCCGAAGCCCAGATTTCCTACGCTGCGGCACGATTGAAGGAAGCGGAGGCCGCCCGGGCTGTAATTATCAAGGCTGAGGCCGCCAACCGCGAGGTCGCCGACGGGATTCACAAGGCCGAGGAAGCCCGGAAACTGGCTAAGCTGAACCGGTCCCGATGTGAGATCAAGGCCCCGATCAATGGGGTTGTCGCCCGCATCCTTGTCCGGGAGGGAGACTACGCCACCCCGGGAAGACCAGCCCTAGGGATTTATAATCCGGATACCCGCTATATCGAGGCCCGTTTTGAAGAAACTAAGGTCCGGTACATCACTCCCGGGAAAAAGGCCGCGTTCACCGTCGATAATTTCCCCAATCGGAAGCTGGCAGGAAAGGTCGTCGTCGTAACCCCGGCCTCGGCGGCGGAATTCGCTCTCATCCCCCGTGATATATCCGCCGGAGAGTTTACCAAGGTAGTCCAGCGGATTCCCGTCCGCATCACCATCGATAATCTGAATGATCATCCTGATCTCTTACCGGGTCTGTCCTGCGAGGTTTCCATCGCTAAATAATGGGGACGGTTCTATTTCATGAGCATAATCGGCTATGACAAACGCACCGCCGACAACAACCAATAAGTGGGTAATCGCCGTTCTCGTCTCGGTAGGCGTCTTCATCGCCCTTCTGGATACAACCATCGTCGATATTGTTTTGCCCAAGATGATGGCGGCCATGGAGACGGACATCTACGGTGTTCAGTGGGTTGTCATTACCTATTTCCTTGGCGCTGCCATTGCCATGACCGCCATTGGCTGGGTCGCCGACGTTGTCGGTCACCGGAACGTATATATCTTCGGGATCATCATGTTTGTGGCCATGTCGGCTCTGGCCGGATTTGCAACCACCCTGGAAATGATGCTATTCGCCCGCTTCTTTCAGGGCGTCGCGGAGGGGATTATGATGCCCGTGGGACTGCTGATCCTCTATGAGACCTTCCCGCCCGAGGAAAGGGGGTTGGCCATGGGAGTCTATGGAATCTCCGCATCCTTTGCTCCCGCCCTTGGACCTACCTTAGGTGGCCTCCTGACGGAATATCTGAACTGGCGCTGGGTCTTCTTTATCAATATTCCCGTGGGTCTCGTCGATGTGGCCCTGATCTGGTGGTTAATGAAGAATATCCTGCCTGAAGAAAAGGCGCCTCGTTTTGATTTTCCCGGATTTATTCTTGCGTCCATCGCCCTTTCGGCACTGATCGTCTTGCTCGGCAAGGGACAGGAACACGGATGGCTCCATTCCGATTACATCCTGACGCTGGTCGTCGTCTTTGTCGTTTCCGGAATCGCGACACTCGCCTGGATGACCTTTAGCGCCAATCCCCTGTTCCCCCGGCGGATTATGGGACACCGGCCTTTCCGGTTGAGCATCTGGGCGATGATGCTGTTTTCCATTACGGCCTATGGCTTTTTCTTTCTCCTCCCCATATATCTGCAGCAGGTGCACGGCTATACCACGTTCCAGTCCGGCATTATTCTCCTGCCCGGCGCCCTTTTTGCGGGGATTGCCACCCTTCTGTCGGGAATCCTCTCGGACCGGATCAATCCCAAAGCTGTCGCCATCGTCAGCCTCTTCGGCGCCGCAGTCGCCTCCTGGATCTTTCACACAAATATCGATACGCCCCGGGGAGTTCTTTTTCTGGACTACATCTTCTGGGGATTCTTTATCGGCGGCGCCTTTGCCCCCATCACCCTGTTGGCCCTGAGCACCCTCGATGAAAGAGACATCGCCAACGGCTCCACCCTGGTGAATGTTTCCCGTCTCGTCGCCGGGTCCATCGGCACCTCCTATGCAACCGCGGTTCTGTCAGTCAAAAAGGACACCTTCTATGAGGCCTTGAGCAATAATCTGACCTGGAACAGCGCCGGCCTTTCTGATCTTTTAGGCCGTTTCCAGCAATATACGGGCAACGATGCCGCCGTCTTTGATCCGGACACATGGAATCGTCTGATCGTCCAGGCCAAACAGATCATCCTCCTTCGTGCGGCGAGTTACGCCTTCGAGGCTGTCTATGAGTACCTGGCCCTTTTTCCTCTTGCCGCTGTTATCATTGTGGCAATGGTCAGGATGAAAAATCACAAGGGTGTGAAGGCGCCGCTCCACTGACCAGGAAGGAAATGCTCATGGCAATGGTTATTTGCCCTCGTTGAACCCCGGCTCGAGGAACGACGGTTGGGGGTAGGCATAGAATCCCTTTCCCGATTTCTGTCCCAGATCGCCCCGGTCCACATACTGTCTCAGAAAGGCGGCGTTCTGCAACTGCTGCTCGTTCCCGCTCCTTTTGCCCCAGTAATCGGTAATCTTCCAAACCGTATCCAGTCCGACATTGTCCATCATCCCGAAAGGGCCGATGGGCATTTTCATGACTCCCATCCAGGCCCGGTCGATATCTTCAATGGAGGCAATCTGATTTGCCGCCAGGGTTTGGGCGGATAACAGCAGGGCGCCGAACATGGCATTGAAAATATAGCCGCTGCTCTCCTTTTTCATCATTATGGGGGCCAACCCCATGCGCTTGGCAAATGCCTGCACGAGTTCCACGACCTGCTCGTCCGTGGCCCGGTGGGGCATGATGTCCACGACATTGGATATACGCAAATCATGAAAGTGAAGGGCCAAAAGCCTCTCCGGCCGTCCTGAAGCCGCAGCGAACATGGACGGTAGCAACGTCGAGGTGTTGGTTGTGAAGATGGTCCGTTCCGGACAGAGACGGTGGAACAGGGAGAATATTTCCCCTTTCAGAACGGGGTCCTCCGGCGCAGATTCACTGACCAGGTCAATATCAGCCGCCGCTTCGGGATCGATGGTCGTGGTGATTCTCCCGACCGCCGCCTCCGCATCGTCCCGGCTAAGGAGCTGCTGACGCATGAGGCTCGCGGCCATTTTTCTTATGGAGGCAAGGGATTTTGCCAAAGCCTCCTCCCTTATGTCATAAACGACAATTTCACAGCCATGGACGGCAAACTGCAGGGCGATCTGACTTCCCATGGTCCCGCCGCCGACAATCAATATCCGTTTAATATCTTCCGTTTTCATAATTCTCCTCAGTGAGCCTGCTCGGGAATATGCCGGTCAGGCATTTAGTCTTTCATTGAATTCATCAACAGTGAAACTGTATTCTTGGGTGCCGTAGGACTCGACGGCGAAGGAGGCGCAAACGCTACCCATCTGGGCGCATTGCTTGATGCTCTTACCCTGAGCGATACCGCTGATCAGGCCGCCCCGGTATGAATCGCCTGCCCCCGTTGGGTCCTCGACTCTTCTTGCCTTGACGGGGGCAATGTCAATTTCACCATCCTCAGAGGAAACCTGGGACCCCAGTTCCCCCCGGGTAGTGATAATCGTCCTCGCGAGCTTCCGCAGGGCCTCTTTTTTCAAGCCCGTCTTGCTCATGATCAGGTCGAGCTCGTAATCATTGACGATGAGGATGGCGCACCCGTCAATTGCCTGGACCAGTTCTTTTGCTTCCCACATGGGCAACGATTGTCCGGGATCAAATATATAATAGATTCCCTTATCTTTACAGGCTCGGGGGTAAGTCATCATGTCTTCAAGATTTCCGGGGGAAACGATAACAATAGTTTCTGGGGGATGGAATTTATCGAAGTCCAATACAGATGGATATCTCATGGCCCCGGGGTTAAAACCGGTGATCTGGTTGTCGGCTTGGTCGGTGGTAATATAGGCGCCCGCTGTAAATTCATCTTCTATAATTCTGATGTTTTCCGTTGAGATCCCGTTCTTTGCCAGCCATGCGAAGTATCTTTCATAATCATGGCCGATTGAGGAAGAGATGATGGGCTTTTCACCCATCATGGTCAGGGAATAGGCAATATTGCCGGCGGTGCCGCCGTATTTTTCCTTCATGCCGTTTACCTGGAAGCAGACGTTTAAAACATGGATTTTATCAGGCAGGATGTGATCGGAAAAGCGTCCTGGAAAATCCATAATCCTGTCATATGCAAGTGATCCGGAAACAATAATGTTCATGGCTTCTATCCTTTCAATGCCGTCTTAGATGCCCCGCAGCCTGCTGCGGGGTAGTTCATTACTGATTTTAGATTCTATGTCAAGGAGATGTGATATGGACATCCTCCTTTTCTTTGCTTGACTCACAACGATTCATTCCTTACAGTCCTGCCGTGAGGAAACTTTCAT
Organism: Syntrophus sp. (in: bacteria); assembly: GCA_003451635.1. Lineage (GTDB taxonomy): Bacteria > Desulfobacterota > Syntrophia > Syntrophales > UBA8958 > UBA8958. Next base: position 8,220 of record DMAT01000297.1, read on the forward strand.
AGCAAAGGCTAATTGAAACATGATTTATCAACCTTTTCTCTTTGAAGAAAACATCTGGATCGCCAAGGGAGTCTATATCGACGATCAGGGGCGGTATCATCCCGTGGAGGGGGAAACAAAGATAAACCATGCGGACGGATTGTGGATCAATGATTCCTCTATGATACTGCAAGGGGATAATGCCGTGGAATATAAAACCCGCTGCGAGATTGTCCCCATGGAACGCGGACAGGAATTGACATCCTGGATCTCCGAAAACCAGGCCCTGGGAAAATTGACGGGTAAGTTTATCATCGTCGATGATTCCATCATCTCCATTTTCACTTCTGTAAACGGCGACCTCCGGGGTACGGAATACCTGCGCCTCATTGATGCCGACCTTTATTCCAACCGGGGGGTCCTTTTACGGGGAGACAAGAAAATCTCTTCCTGGGCCTTGGAACTCCGGAAGAAATAGATTCACTGTACAGACCTTAGCCTGCCTGGAAAGCTATGTCAGTCATGAAGCTTTGAGCCAGCCGAGAAACTATAAGCTATTTATTGAGAGCAATAAATTAGTTTGATGCTGTTATGTGTCAGCTTTGAAGTCGTAATGCTCAGACACGAGGGCAGAAACATGCCTGTCGATAGCAAGTGAACAAGGTTAGGCATTTAATTCTTTCGAAAGACGCTCAGATAAAAACATTTTGATGAGTGATTGATATGGTACATCTCTTTTGTTGGCTATGAGCTTTAACTCTTCAAGCATGATTTCTGGCAGGCGCAAAGAAATTGTTCTGAGAGAAGGTTTGATGTTGGGAAGTAGAACCCTCCTTGCCTTCGACCAGTCGATATTGTCAGAAGAATCACTGTTTGCCCAAAATTCGCGTTCTTCGGCTTCAGTCTTGAATTTAGGTATTTTTTTCATGGCATTTATACGCCTCCCTTTGCGATTCATGTACCGAGCTGAAATGATCCTTATGAGGTTATTCCTCACAGTAAAAACGATAAAAAGGTATTTCCCTGCATCACTTTTCCCGAGAGAATAGAATCTGGCCTCATATTTGGGATGCCCAACATCAGGGCTTGTGACAAGTGGGTGATTGAAAAATATCTGTTCACATTCAGATGCCGATACTCCATGCTTCTCCCAATTCTTGAGAAGGTTGCCATCATCCCAGTCAAAGCCTATACATTAT
>DMAT01000163.1 GCA_003451635.1 Syntrophus sp. (in: bacteria)
GGAATATTATAAACTGTCAAACAATGCCTCCACACGGGTCCGGATCTGTTCGACATCACCGTCGGAATAATCCGTTTCTATTTTCAAATACGGCAGATTATGCTTATTTTTGGCATGGTTCATGATCTTGTAGGCCTCGATGTTGTAGGAATGACAGGCATGGAGGACCACTTCTATGACCACGTCGGGCTGGAAACGGGCGATGGTCTTGTCCAGTTCGTCCAGCCGCCGCGTATTGGGGGTCATACAGGAACAGGGAAGCCGCAAATAGCGGGCGGCCACGGCGGTGATGGGATCGCCGGTATTCTCTTCAATTTCGTCNNCCACCCCGCCCGCCTCTTCGATGATCTTGTAAACCTTGGTGGAGTCCCCGCCCACAGGGCAACCGGTGACGAGTACCCGGGGGGAGGCGGCGGTTCCGTAGCAAACGCCCTTTGCTTCCCTCTCCTCAAGCGTCTTAAAAACTTCCCGAAATATCGGCTGGAGATCAGCGGTGGCTGCCACCTGGGCCAGAAAGGCCAGTTCGTACGTCTCACTCCATTTCAGGAGGGACGGCTTTCTTGCCGCATAGTCGAAGACGCGATTCATCAGGCGGTTCTTGATATTGGTCGCCTTGATCTCCGCCTCGATACCCGCCGGTGTGGCCGATTTTTCGAATGTTTTTTCCAGAAATCCCTGGAGCTTGGTGATCATTGCCGCCCAGTTGGCCAAGGCTTCCTTCTCGTCGGGCAACTGGGGGAGATCCATGACAAACATCGGTTTGTATTCTGAGATCAGTTCGAACATCTTCTTCTTACCATCACAGGTGGTTTCCGCGACCACGGCGTCGGAAAGGCCGAAGAAGGGACAGGTGTCGGTGATAATAAACCCGTAACTAGACTTGATAAGGGGGCAGAGATTGGCAGGTAGGACCGCTTCCGCCGCCGCGATGGTCTTGTTGGCAAAGGCGCAGAGAATGGCCGGCACGGCTCCGACGGCGCGGATCACCTCCATGGGGGCGTAACCGCAGTAAATGCCGGCCACGGGCATCCCCGCCGCGCGCTTGGTCTGGATATACTGGAGAGCCCGCTTGGCGGCCTCCCCGACAAACTCGTCTTCAATCAGGGGTTTCACGTCAGGAACATTAAATGCCATCTTTCTTTTCCTCCTCTATTTTCAAGTAATTGCATTTATTTTTTGTCATGTCTGCACGTGCAAAAGGCACTCAAACCTTTTTTCCCGCCAGGAGGGAGCACCCCAGGGCGCCGATTATCTGCGGGTCCGGAGGCGCATGCACCTTGCGACCCAGCTTGTTTTCAATCTCCCTCTGCATACAGTGGTTCAGGGCCACCCCTCCGGCAAAGAGGATATCATCGGCAATGGATACCCTCTCCAGAAGGGAAACGGCGCGGGCGGCAATGGCCTGATGAATACCCCGGGCAATCGCCGGTCTTGCTATCCCCCGGGCAATGGTGGAAATGACCTCCGATTCGGCAAAAACGGTGCACATGCTGTTTATGGGATGGGATGTTTTCGCAGCCAAGGCCTCGGACATGAAATCGCCAAGGGACAATCCCAGGGCGGTGGCCATGATTTCGAGAAAACGGCCCGTCCCGGCGGCGCACTTATCGTTCATGTGAAATTTGTCGATCCTGCCGTCCTCGGTGAGGGAGATGGCCTTGGTGTCCTGACCGCCGATGTCCAGAATGGTGCGGCAGGAAGGGAACACCACCCGGGCCCCCACGGCGAAGGCCTTGATCTCGCTGATCGTTTCACAATAGAGGTATTCCTTTACCAGATGGCGGCCATAACCGGTGGCCACGAGTGGTCCTGTGGGGGCATCATGCAGTAGTTCCCGGCAGACGGCGAGAGGATCGTAGGAAGTCAGGGCCTTGCGGGTCAGAACGATGGCGCCGCTTTTCCAGACCACCAATTTAATTGTCCGGGAACCGATATCCAGGCCAAGGGTCGTCATGGGCGATCCTTGCTAAAATGAACATATATTTGGGGATATTGATTGACCAATTCCGCCTCCTTATGGTGTCATGCCGCGATCCCCACGGCATGACCATTAAGAGGTTAAGCGGTCAGGGGTGGCGAGACGGCAAAACGGCGCTTGATGGAGAACCACCCGGGTTCTCTGTCAGCGCCTCATATTAATGGGGTGAAGAATAATAATAAATAAATCACTGATATCACTCTCTATATTTACTAAATACACTCAACGTAACGGTCGGCTTATAGACAATCATTATGGGATTGTCAACAACAATGTTGTGGCGGCTTGGCAACGGGCTTGACTTTCCGGATGCTCATGAAACCCCCGCCCGACGATGGAGGAGTTTCCATATTACCCATATAGCAATGATGATGGCGGCAGTAAAAGCAACTATCGGTGCCAGCAGGGAAAGGGTCGTGGCAATGACCGCCCCGGCAAGCTCAACCGTAGAAATCACGACGTTCGCCAGACCACCCGTCGAAACGGTTGACATGCCTCTCACGAGGGCGGTGCCCGTCTGAACGGCGCCGGCCATGCCGCCGCCGGCAATCAGGGCAATCGACCATTTCATGAACGGCGACACATCGCTCATGACCGACGCAGCGGCGATTGTTCCTGCGGCGACAGCCAGCGGCGTGGTCACAGCGTCAAGAAGATTATCCATCCAGGGGATGTAATAGGCCCCGATCTCCAGAGTCGCTGCCGTCGCAAAGGCGATCAGGGCAGGCCATGTCCCGATCCATTGAAACTCCGGGGCCAGGCTGACATAACCATTCATGGCGGCGATGCTCAGTCCCAGAAAGGGCAGGATGACGCGAAAACCACAGGCCGCGCTCAAACCGATACCGATAACAATCCCGGAAAAACCGCTCCAGAATGGTTCCACAAAATCGATCATGATCCTGTCTCAAGGGTCCGTCGTTTCAGGAGCTGGGTGCATAAAACCGTTTGCACCGTTTCATCTTCCTGGTTCATGGTTGCGCAACGCAGTCGCACGGTGCCGCGATCCGGGCGCAAGGCAGACGGACGGACATCGATAACCTCGGCTACGGCCCGCAGTGTGTCG
>DMAT01000353.1 GCA_003451635.1 Syntrophus sp. (in: bacteria)
TCATTGGTCGTAATGGCGCCGCCGTCTCCATATCCTCCCAGAATTTTAAAGGGATAAAAGCTCCAGCAACCCGTGAGCCCCCATGAACCCGCCATCGCCTTTGAGCCATCGGCATTTACCATGCTGGAGCCCAAACTCTGGCACGCATCCTCCACCACGACGAGACCATGTTTCTCTGCAAATTCCATAACCCGAACCATATCGGCCATATAGCCGCTCAGGTGGACAGGAATAATGGCTTTCGTCCTGGAAGTGACAGCCTCTTCGATCTTGTCGCAATCGACATTAAAATCCTTACCCACGTCAACCAGCACCGGCTTGGCGCCGACATTGACCACCGCCGAGGCGGTCGCTACAAAGGTATGGGATGGCACGATTACTTCATCGCCATTACCGATCCCGGCTGCCCGGAGTGACATGTGCAAGGCGTCATAGCCGCTGTTGAGGCCGACGGCGTATTTGGTTCCCACAAAGGCTGCCAGATTCGCTTCAAAGCTGCGCAGCTGTTCGCGGTCAATTAGATCCCCCTTACTCATAACTTCAAAATAGGCCGCATCCAGCTCCTCCTTGATAATTAGGTAGAGCCTCGCCGGTTCAACAAATTTCACTTTACGGTCCATTGGACACCTTCATTATCGAATGATGCTTTTTACTGCCTGAATAATATCCGTGCTGGTTCGGTAATAGGCCTTCTCCAGGGTCGCACTGGCCGGAGCGGGACAATCGGGAAGGGTAATCCGAACTACGGGCGCTTTGAGCGCATCGAAGGCTCGCTCCGATACAAGGGCGGACACTTCCGCCGCCAGGCCGCATGTGCGCCAGCCCCCGTCGACGACAACCAATCGTCCTGTTTTCCGCACCGAGGCAAGAATCAGATTTTCGTCCAGGGGCTTTACTGTCCTCAAGTCGACAATTTCAATATTGATTCCTTCTTTCACCAAGATTTCCGAAGCCTTGATGGATTCCTGAACCATAAATGAAGAGGCCACTATCGTGACATCGTTTCCCGCTTTCACGACATTACCCCTGCCGATCTCCACTTCGTATATTTCTTCCGGCACGGGTTCTTCCAATTTGTACAGCCAGCGGTCATCGATAAAGACTACGGGGTTAGGTTCGCGGATAGCAGCAATCATCAAGCCTTTCGCATCGTAAGGCGTCGCAGGCATGACAACCTTCAATCCAGGAACGTGAGCAAACATACCGTGTAGCGACTGGGAATGCTGGGCCGCCTGCTCGCCTCCCCGGTTGATGATCCCCCAGAAGACGACGGGCACGGATAGCTTACCTCCGTTCATGTAATACCAGTTGGCTGCCTCGTTGATGATGGGATCGAAGGCGTAAAACATGAAATCCATCCGGGGATGGACGACTACAGTCCTCATTCCTGCCAGAGCCGCCCCGACCGCGGCGCCGGTCATGGCGTTTTCAGAGACCGGGGTATCAATAACACGGTCCGTACCAAACCTTTCCAATAATCCCTGAGCTGTATCCCCCACATACCAGGGGCTCTTCACCCCCTGACCGATCAAAAATACGGTGGGGTCCGTCTCCATCATCTGGTGGAGAGCTTCATTGATGGCTAAGCTGTAACTAAGTTTTCTATGCGAAGACATATTTTTCCAACTCCTCAACCCTGGGCAGGGGGGTCCGCCGGGCAAAATTATGGGCATCCTTAACCGTTCGGGCTATCTCTTCCCTCGCCATCTTCAGCTCTTCCTGCGTTGTGATCCGCTGGTCAACCAGGTAATCCCCGAATCGTTTAATCGGATCCTTTTCTCGCCATAACTTTATCTCATCCAGTGGGCGTATGTCTGTATGGCTCCCCTGGATATTGTCATCCGGTCCGACATGCCCCCGAAAACGGTAGGTCAGACATTCGAGAAACACGGGACCATTGCCACTGCGGCATTTTTCTACAGCCTGAAGGCCAGCATCATAGACCTGTAGAACATCATTGCCATCGATCTGTCGGCTCTCAATGCCAAAAGGCCTCGCAATCTCATGAATCTCTCTCTCCACGCGGCACTCACGAATGGGCATGTGAGTAGCATAGTAGTTGTTTTCACAGACAAAAATGATGGGCAACTTCTTCAAGGCGGCAAAGTTCATACATTCATAGAGGACCCCCTCGCCCGTCGCTCCATCGCCGAAGAAAGATACGGCTACCCTGCCGTCCTTTCTTATAGTCGAGGCCAAGGCGGCTCCCAAGGCCAGAGAAATCGTTCCTGCGACAATCGGAGCCGCCCCCAGCATTCCCACCTCCGGGGCAATGAGATGCATGGAGCCTCCCCGGCCCCGGGAACATCCCGCTTCCCGGCAGAAGATCTCCGCAACCATCTCCTGCATCGACCCTCCCTTGGCAAGATAATGCCCATGAGAACGATGATTACCGAAGACATAGTCTCTTTCCGTCAAGGCAGCGCAGACGCCAACGGCAACAGCTTCTTCCCCGGAATACAAATGGCAGGGACAGCACACCTCGCGCGCAAGAATCGGCTCCACAAAGCTCTCTTCACAGAGGCGAATGAGCAACATCTGCCGATAAAAACTAACCAAAATATCCTTTGGATAATTCACGTTTCCCCCTAAACTCCTCATTACGATCTCCCCCTGATCTCATGAACAGCTTGGCTCTCAGGCCGAATGACCGCGATAATTGTGAGGTAAATTATTTTAAGATCCACCCGAAACGACCGTTCCCTAACATACTTCATCTGTAATTTCAATTTCTTTGGTCGAATAAGCTCCATGTAAGCCTGCTCAGGATCATCCAAACCGGCCAGAATGGCTCCTTCGTTGGCATTCCAGATGGAAGCCCAATCCGTAATCCCCGGCCTCACACTCAGAACCATCTTTTCTTCCTCAGTATACAGATCGACATAATGCTTCACCTCGGGACGCGGTCCGACAATGCTCATATCTCCCCGAAGAACATTGATGAGTTGGGGAAGTTCATCGAGTTTATACTTGCGGAGGAATTTCCCTATACAGGTTATTCGCGGATCATCGTCCGCAGTGGAGCTTCCTCCTATCTTTTCCGCATCTACCACCATGGACCGGAACTTTAATATTTTAAAGGATTTTCCGTATAAACCAATTCGCTTCCCCTGAAAAAAAACAGGCCCCCTGTCCTCTAACTTTATCATCAGTGAAAGATAAAATAAGATCGGACTCACTAAGATGAGACCGATAAGTGCAAGAATAAAATCAAATCCCCTCTTAATCATTTTCTCGTTTCATGGCCGATAAATATATGATCTTGAAATCCATCGTCGATTTTTCTTTTGGTATAGAGGTAGGTGGCTCGTAAGGCGCCATTCCAGCATATACTTGATTAGGGAGCGGTTTTAAAGGACCCATGAATATTCTTTTCATATAAGCGCGCGCCGACAGGCTTCCGGGAATCAAGCTGAAACGAACAGCCGTCCTCTTGATTATTGAAAAGAGAAAAGACTTGAGCCCCTTCACCTCTACAGAGAATGCACCGAATGCACGTACTTCTCTAAAATCGAGATTCAAGAGATTATTCAGTTCTGGAATGGAAAAATAAGCACAACTATACTGGGATGGATGAAAATCTATCCAATCCTTATTCACAGAACAAATGATTAAACGCCCATCAGAGCGGAGGACCCTTGCCGCTTCTTTTAAAAAAGCTTGAGGGCTTTTTAAATAGTAAATAGCCTCAAATAATAAAACAAGATCAAATGATTTATCCTCAAAAGGCAATTTATGCGCGTCCATTTCCTTTATCTGGATGGACGTATTTTTATAAAGGCCGGAAGCTATTTCTACATTTGTTTTGTCAATATCACCGCCAACCATGGACCTCGCAATACCAGCTAAGAATCCCAAACCGATACCGCTGCCGCAGGCAATTTCCAAGACATCCTTTGCTTTCGCAAACTCTTTGGCAAACCGATACCGATGATAAATACGCGCTATCTGTTCTTCAGTTGCCTTCTGTCCCGGAGTTTCCGTTATTGAATGATAAGATTTCACTAATTTATTTGGCGTTTATTTTTGAAGCCTTCAACTACGGCTAATAAGTAGCTATTAAAAGAATCGGCGATCCTATCTATCGAAAACTCTTGATTCAATAGATTTCTGGCCCTGTTGCCCATTTCCCGACAAAGGGTTGCAGATGAATTAAGTTCACTCAGTATGGAAGCAAGCTCATCAGCAGATTCAGGTCTGTATGTTCGTCCACACTGGTGCTTTTCGAGAAGCTGCTTTAACTCTCCCTGGATGCTTGAGACAACGGGCAAACCTCCGGCAAAATATTCGAAAGGTTTATTTGGCAGTGACATTCGGGTATTTGCCGCGTACGGTGCAAGGCCCACATTTGAAAGCTCCATTAAAGCCATGATTTTGGGCTCAT
>DMAT01000415.1 GCA_003451635.1 Syntrophus sp. (in: bacteria)
GTTACCAGCCCACCCTGGCCTCCGACCTGGCGGCGTTGGAAGAGAGGATCTGCAACACCACCACCGGGGCCATTACCTCCATCCAGGCCGTTTACGTCCCTGCCGACGACTTTACGGACCCCTCGGCGTCTCACACCTTCAGCCATCTGACCGCTTCCATCGTTCTGTCCCGGAAACGGGCCAGCGAGGGATTCTATCCGGCCATTGACCTCCTGCAGTCGGGCTCCAAGATGCTCATGCCGAATATCGCCGGTGAGCGCCACTACCGGATTGCCCAGGAAATCCGCAAGAATCTGACTGTCTATGAAGAATTGAAAGATATTATCGCCATGTTGGGCATCAACGAACTGTCCCGGGAGGACCAGCGGACGGTATATCGGGCCCGCCGTCTGGAGCGTTTCTTCACCCAGCCCTTCTACGTCACCCAGCAGTTCATCGGTAAAGAAGGAAAGATGGTGGCCCTAGCAGACGCTTTGGATGGATGCGAACGGATATTGAATGATGAATTCGCCGACTATCCCGAGAGCGCCCTCTACATGATCGGTACGGTTGATGAGGCGGTCAAGGAAAGTTAACCCGTGAGATGAGGATAAGCGCCCATGAATATGAAAGTCCTGCTCCCCGCTGAGATCTTTCTGACCGAAGAGGTCACCAAGGTGGTAGCCGAGGCGGAAAACGGGTTCTTCTGCCTGATGCCTCAACATGTTGATTTCACGGCGGCCCTGATCCCCGGGGTATTTTCCTACACCACCCAGGCAGGGGAGGATAACTACCTGGCCATTGATGTCGGCACGATCATCAAGAGGGGGTCCGACATCCTCGTCTCGACCCGCAACGCCTTCCGGGGTCCGGAACTAGGTCATTTGAAAGAGGTCGTCGTCTGTCAGTTTCGTGAGATAGACGAGCGGGAAAAGAAGGCCCGTACTGCCGCATCCAGACTGGAAGTGGACCTCCTGCGCCGCTTCATGGAGTTGAAACATGAGTGAAGAACATCTGACCCCGAGAGAAAGGCTCCGCAGGCAGGCCGAGGACTTCACAAAAAAGGTCGGCGCCAAGGAGGCAAGGAAAATCAAAGGAAAGTCCCAGAAGGACGAGGGCATCTGGTTCGGTCTGGGCGTCTTCGGCATTGTCGGCTGGTCCGTCGTCATTCCCACCCTGATCGGGACGGCCATCGGGATCTGGATCGACGGGGCCTGGCCGAGCCGCTTTTCCTGGACCCTGATGCTGATGATCATGGGGGTGGCTTTAGGCTGCCTCAATGCCTGGTACTGGGTGAAAAAGGCCCGGGAGAACATCATCAACGACTGAGAAAACAATAGCAACAGGGTCCTTCGCCGGCAGATTTTCCCGACGGAAAGAATGAATGAAAGGATCAACCCATGGTTTCCGCCCTAACACTGCTCGTGCCATTTATCTTCGGGAGTCTGATCGGCTTGCTCTATTTTTCGGGACTCTGGCAGACGGTACAGCGCCTATCCGACGCGCGCAACCCCCTGCGGATCCTTTTGTACAGTTATATAGGGCGGATGACCCTGACATTGGGAGGGTTTTACGTCATTATGGACGGGGCCTGGGAACGACTGGCGGCCGCCATGCTGGGTTTTTTAATCCTCCGGGCCTTCCTGGTCAAACGTTTCGGGCGGAACCCCGGCCCTTCTCCTAAAGGAGCGATGCTATGGAAGTCGTAGCCATTAACCAGATCAGTCCCGACCAGGTCATCCTCTTCTCATGGTGGTTCGTCACCATCAGCGCCACCCTCGTTTATACCTGGTTGGTCATGGGGGTCCTGGTTGTCGGATCCATTCTGATTACGGGGAAGCTGTCATCCGATCCGGTCATGACCCGGTGGCAGAGTGTGCTGGAAGTCCTTGTCGAAACGATCCGCTCGGAGATCCGGGACGTCGTCAAGGAAGGCGTGGACACCTATTTTCCCTTTATCGGCACCCTATTTCTGTTCATCCTCTTCTCCAATCTCTTCACTTTCATCCCGGGATACGTCGCCCCCACGTCGTCCCTCACGACCACGGCGGCCCTCGCCATCATGGTCTTTTTTGCCGTCCCGATCTATGGGATCTCCAAACAGGGAATCCTTGAATATCTAAAGGAATATTTTCGTCCGACTTTTATCTTCTTCCCCTTTCACGTCATGGGCGAATTCTCCCGGACCCTGGCCCTGGCGGTCCGGCTTTTCGGCAATCTCATGAGCCACGAGAAGGTTATTGCCATCCTCCTGGCCGTTACTCCCCTGTTCTTCCCGGTAGTAATGCAGGTCCTCGGCCTCCTCATCGGCATTATCCAGGCCTATATTTTCGCAGTATTGACCATAGTTTACATTGCGTCTGCCACGCAGTCGCATGAAGAAGCGGAACCCAAAACAAAGGAACCCAATTCAACCAACCATTAAGAGCATACAAAGAAAAGGAGGACACAACAAATGGACAGCGTGAGCATTGTTGCGATGGCATCTATTATTACGGCGGGTATCTGTATGGGGATTGGCGCCATCGGACCCGGGCTTGGACAAGGCCGGGCGGTGCAGGGCGCCTTGACTTCAATCGCCCAGCAGCCTGATGAGCGAAATTCTCTGACGAGGACCCTTTTCGTGGGCCTTGCCATGATTGAATCCATCGCCATCTACTGCTTCGTTATCTCCATGATCCTGGTGTTCGCCAATCCATTCTGGGCTTACGTCATCAAGAAAGCGGGGGGATAATCCATGCATATCGACTGGTTTGTCTTTTTCTCCCAGATCGTCAATTTCCTGATCCTCCTGTTCCTCTTGAAGAAATTTCTCTACGGGCGGATCATCGGGGCCATAGATGCCCGGAAAGCGAAGATCGGCGCCCTCTTTGCGGAGGCCGAGCAATCCCGCCGGGAGGCCCGGACGGCGGTAGAGGACTGCGAGAGGAAGCGCCAGGACCTGGAGGAACGCTATGAGCAATCGCTCAATGAGGCCCGCAAGGAGGCTGAATCCTACCGGGAACGCCTCATGGAGAAGGCCCGGGAGGAGATCGATTACCTCAAAGTGCGCTGGACGGAGGCCCTGAGGGCAGAGCGGAACAACTTCCTCCAAGAACTCCGCCAGCTTGCGGGACGTCAGGTCTACGCTGCTACCCGGCGGGTCCTCAAGGATCTGGCCGATCTCAATCTCGAGGAGCGGATCGTAGAGGTGCTCCTGGCCCGCATCGCTTCCATGGACGAAAACGAGCGGGGCAAGTTCCGGGGGGCCGCCCGGGAAGGAGGAGCGATAACCGTCACCTGCGCCTTTGACATTCCCCCGGAGACGCAGGCGAGACTTAAAGACACTCTGCATCGCTATCTATCGGAGGATATGGGCGTGGTCTATGTACGATCGGACAACATCCTTTCCGGCTGCGAATTGCGGTCCGACGGACACAAGATATCATGGAGCATGAAGGATTACCTCGATACCATCGAGGAGAGATTCAACGCCGCCCTTTATGAGGAAGCCCAGGAACAGCGGACATAAGGAGATTAAAGACCATGAAGGATATTGTATCGGAAAAGGAGGAGTTGAAGGTGTTTCTGGACGGCGCCTTCCGAACCATGGATAACGTACTTTCCCAGCATGAAGCGGAGCTGCGGGACCGTGAGGTGGGCCTCGTCAATTACGTCGGTTACGGGATCGTCCGGGTCAGCGGCCTGCCGAACATCAGGGCCGACGAGGTCGTTCTCTTTCCCGGTAATCTTCAGGGACTGGTTTTCAATATCGATCCGGAGGAGATCGGGGTCATTCTCCTTGGTCCCAGTGAGCACCTGGGGGCCGGAGATGAGGTAAGGCGCACCGACAGGATTCTCGACGTCCCCGTCGGGGAAGCCCTCATCGGCCGGGTGGTCGATGCCCTGGGACGTCCTCTGGACGACCGGGGGGAAATCCGGTCGACAAAGCGGTTGGCCGTGGAACGGGAGGCCCCGCCGGTAATGGCCCGTGATCCGGTCACGGTTCCCCTCCAGACGGGGATCAAGGTTATCGACGCCCTCTTTCCCATCGGTCAGGGGCAGCGGGAACTTATCGTCGGCGACCGCCAGACCGGGAAAACGGCTATCGCCATCGACACCATCATCAACCAGGCGGACAAGAATGTCCTCTGTATCTACTGTACGGTGGGGAAAAAGGCCTCCGATGTGGCCAAGCTCATCGCCGACCTCAGGCAGTATAACACCATGAGTTATGTGACCGTTGTGGTCGCCACGGGAGACGAGCCCCCGGGGCTCCAGTTCATTGCCCCCTACGCCGCCACCTCCATGGCTGAATATTTCATGTCCACCGGTCGTGACGTCCTGATCATTTACGATGACCTTACCTATCATGCCCGG
>DMAT01000396.1 GCA_003451635.1 Syntrophus sp. (in: bacteria)
CGCACGACGTCGTCGGGAAGGGTGCTCTTATAAACATTGAGGAGCGTCTCGAACTGCTGCTGCCCTTTAATGGCACGGTCGAGAGAGGCGGCAGCCTGATCATAGCGGGTCTGCAATTCCGAGGCGTCGAGTTCGGCCAGGATCTGATCCTTCGTGACGGCTTGTCCTTCCTTGACATGCACCACGGTCACTCTCCCGTTCGCCTGGAAGGCAAGCTTCGCATCCCTGGCTTCGATGACGCCGGAATAATAGATCTCGCTATTTTTGTTCTTCCATTGTCCGTAATAGACGTATCCCCCCACACCGAGGAGCAGGACGATGAAGACGATCAGAATAATCCGTTTTTTCATATTTTCAATCTCCTTGCCCTATTTGATTTCTCCCATTGCCCTCTCCAGGCGTGCCTGGTTGATGAAATAATCCCCCAGGGCCGTGAAATAATCCGATTTCGCCTTGGTGAGGAGGGTCTGGGCGTCCAGCACGTCCGTCGAGGTGGCCACTTGTTCATTATATCGTTCATTGTTGATACGGAAATTTTCCTCTGCCTGATTGATTGACTTCTGGGCGACAAACACCTGTTTTTCCGATTCCCGTACGAAGATATAGGCCGCCTTTACTTCAAAGGCAACTTTGTCCTTTTCGTGGGCCAGCATGCTGGTGGCCTGATTTTGCCTTGCCTGCCGGGAGTCAACCTGATTTTTCGTCTTTCCCCATTCCCAGAAGGTCCAATCGGCCCTGGCCATGAGATACCAGTTCTCCATGCTCTTGTAGGCGCTGCCCTGGAGATTTCCCGAATCGCCGAAACGCTCATAATGTCCCACGGCGCTGACAGTGGGGAAGAAGTCGCCCTTGGCCGCCTTGACGTATTCTTTGGCCTGTTCCACCTTGAGGGAGTACGCCTTGATTTCAGGGCGTTTATCAAAAGCTGTCTGAAAGCAGGCCTCGACGGTCTTCTCGAAGGGCCGGTAAATAAGGATGTCTTCCACCTCGACGGGGGCGTTAATGTTGCGCCGCAGCAGGGTGTTGAAGCGGACCTTGGCTATTTCAAGGTTGTTTTCCGCTTTGACCAGGTTGTGTTCGCCGTTAGCTAACTGGACATCGGACTGGAGGAGGTCGTTTTTCGGGATCAGGCCGACGTCAAAGAAGTTCTGCGCCTCGTTACGATGTGATTTTAATTGTTCCACCGCTTGCCGGGCGACTTCAAGAATTTTCTCGGCCTTGAGAATATGGAAATAAGCTGCCTTGACCTCTTCGACGATATTCTGGGTAGTCGTGGATTCATCAACCCTGGCGATGTCCTCGCCTTTCTTGTTGGCCTGGTAATTGGCCGCAATTGACCCGCCGGCGAAGATCGGTTGCCGGACCTCAAAGGCCCAGTTGTAATTGTCCTGGGTACCAACGATGACCTGACCTCCAGTAGTTGACAGAGGACCAAGAGGGGAGTTTATTGACGACGGCGGCATATTAACCCAGGGTGCGTCATTGAGCCGTGTGTAGCTGTAAGAGGTGCTCAGCTTGGGAAGAAATCCCGTGAAAGCCTCTTTTTTCTGCGCCTCCGCCCCCTTGACTCCTTCCTTGGCTGCCTGGATGACCATGCTCTGGTTAAGGGCCATATCGATGCTGCTGGACAGGGTGAACTTGCCGGGCGAACCATCTGGAGGTCCGTTCTGGGCCGTTGCCGGTGTTGCTGTCAGTCCCAGAACGATCATGATCGCTACGGCCAGCAAGAAGGGAGATATCCCGGCGATTCCCTTGAATTCGAAATTTCCAGATTCCACGTTCCGGAATTCCCCTTGGTTACTTACCCTGTATGGAGAGCTAAAAAAAATCGCACCGTAATCGGGCCTTGGCATCATCATCTTGCGACACCTCGCTTTGTTTCCTTTTTCAGGGCGTACTCGGGCTCTTTCTTGATCCCCCGTAGTATCAAATTTGATATTTCATTAACAACCCTCTCAGAGACGTTTACGTCCAGCATGCGGATGAAATCGGGGATGTTGGCCTTTTTTGCCCTGATGGGACCGCTGGCTTTGTACAGGACGATGGCCCCTGCGACCATCATGTGGAGGATAAAGGGTGTCACATCAATAAAAGTCCCCTTGCTTTTGCCTTCTTCAATGATGGAAGTCACAATCGCGATGAGGCGGGCAAAATCCTTGACTACTAATTCCGGTAGATTCTGTCCTCCCGAGGCGACTTCCCTGAGCAGAATAGGACCCATCCTGGCATTGCCTTCGACGGCGCCGGCAAAACCACGAACATAGGCCAGTAATTTCTCCTCCGACGTGGAGGCCGCCTCGACCCGTACAGAGATCGAATCGGCCACATGGCCGATGGCGTTATGGAGAACTTCTGCATAAAGGGCTTCTTTATCGCCGATGTGGTAGTAGATCATGGCCTTGTTTACGCCGGCCCGCTTGGCGATTTCGTCCACCCGGGCGCCGTTGAACCCCACCTCGGAGAAGATGTCCATCGCCGCCTCGAGAATCCGCTGGACCGTGGGATGTTGATTATCTTTCATTGTTTATACCATCCATTTAGTTTAACTAAACGGTTAGTATATTTTCCTGGCGAATTTGTCAAGAGAAAAATTTCTCTCCCCGGGATTCTTGAAAGCAACCCCTGGTGTCATTCCGGGCTTGGCCAGGAATCCAGTTATGGATTGAAAATGCTGGATTGTGAACATTAACCTTCGATTTCCGGCTTTCGCCGGAATGACGATAGGGAGACTGAAGCGTAAGTTCACAAATTTCCCTCCCCTTGAAGGGGAGGGCCAGGGTGGGGATGGGGTTTCTTACTACCCTTTTTCGAGGGCGATTTTCAGGACATCCATCATGTCTTCGACAAGATGAAAGTCGATATCCTTCCGAATCTTCGGGGGAATATCGGCAAGGTCCTTCTTGTTCAACTTGGGGAGGATGATGGTCTTGACGCCGGCCCGATGGGCGGCGAGGACCTTTTCTTTGATCCCTCCGACTGGGAGCACCAACCCCCGCAAGGTGATCTCGCCGGTCATGGCCAGATCCTTTTTCACCAGCTTGTTGGTCAAAAGCGACGTCAGGGCCGTCATGATCGTTACTCCTGCCGAGGGGCCGTCTTTTGGGATGGCTCCGGAAGGCACATGGATATGAATATCCACATCTTCAAAAAAATCCTTTGCTATGCCCAGGGCTTCGGCGTTGGTCCGAATGAAACTCAAGGCCGCTGTTGCCGATTCCTTCATGACATCCCCCAGCTGCCCCGTCAGGGTCAGTCCCTTATTGCCCTTCATGGCCGTCGCTTCAATGAACAGGATATCTCCCCCCACGGGCGTCCAGGCCAGGCCCATGACGACGCCCGGCTTCGACGTCCGGGCGGTGATCTCCGAGGTGACTCGTTCCGGTCCCAGATACCGGTGAATGTCTTTTTGGCGGATCGTCGCCTTTTCCATAACCCCTTCCGCGACCTGGCTAGCCACACCCCGGCAGACGGAGGCAATCTCCCGTTCCAGGTTTCTTACACCGGCCTCCCGGGTATAACTGCTGATGATCAGGCGGATGGCCCCCTTGGTAAAGGAAATCTGGCCAGGTTGCAGGCCGTTTTCCGTGATCTGCCTGGGCAGGAGATACTTTTCGGCGATGTGGAGCTTTTCGTCGACAGTGTAGCTCACTAATTCAATGATTTCCAGACGGTCCCGCAGGGCCGGCGGAATGGTGTCGAGAATGTTCGCCGTGGTAATGAACATGACGTGGGAAAGATCGAAGGGGATGTCCAGGTAATGGTCCATAAAGGAGAAGTTCTGGGCCGGATCGAGGACCTCCAGGAGGGCCGAAGAGGGATCACCACGGAAGTCGCTGCCCACCTTATCGATCTCGTCAAGCATGAAAACGGGATTGTTGGATTCCGCCCGGCGGATGCTCTGGATGATCCGGCCCGGCAGGGCGCCGATATAGGTGCGCCTGTGTCCCCGAATCTCCGCCTCGTCCCGGACGCCTCCCAGGGCGATGCGGACGAACTTCCTTCCCAGGGCCCGGGCAATGGACTGCCCCAGGGATGTTTTTCCCGTACCGGGGGGGCCGACAAAACAGAGGATCGGCC
>DMAT01000115.1 GCA_003451635.1 Syntrophus sp. (in: bacteria)
TGCCGCCGATGACCTTGAGAAACAGAGACATGGGCCAGAAGAACCATTCCTTTTTAACCATTATATGTCCCGTTCGCTTGATAATGCGGTATCCGATGAAGGCACGGACAGCATCCATATTGCATGTATGGGGAAAACCGATAATCACGTGCTTCCTGGAAAAATAGGCGGGCAACGGTTCAAACCGCCACCCCATGAGGAAGTAGAGGAATTTGCCGACAAGACTCAGTATCTGCTTCACAATTGTTCCTTACCTGGGAAAGTGGGAGAAGTATAGAAAGGGAGCGGAAAGATGTCAACTAAACAAATTCGTCATTGGCAGCTTTTTCAAGAACAAGAGGAAGGGTTATTTCGACGACCAGACCTCCCCCGGGAGAATTTTCCGCCATCACCGTGCCGCCATGGAGGCGGACAGCCGCCTCGGTGATGGCAAGACCAAGGCCGGTGCCGCCGGTCTCCTTTTCCATAGTCCCTGATTGCCATCACCCCGTAGGAATCGCCATTGCTTTTCATGCGCCGTAACGACACCTCCACGGTACTGCCATCCCGGGTGTAGCGAACGGCGTTTCTCGCCACATTGTCGATTGCCCGGCGCAAAAACTCCTCATTGCCCTCGACAAGACAGCCCTTCTCACAATCCGCCTTTACCCCGCGGTTGTGACTCTTTGCTTCATAATCGGCGTCTGCGACAATTTCCCGGATCAGCTTCCCCAAGTCGATCCTCGTTTTTTCAATAACAAGGGTTCCAACCTCCACACGGTTTAAGGTCAAAAGATGCTCAATCATATCATTCAATTTACTCGACTCCAGCTCAATCCGATCCAGAGATTTCTCGATCTCCGGATCCACTCCCCGGCGGCAGAGTTCCAGGGCTACATTCAGTCGTGCCAGGGGGGAACGGAGCTCATGAGAGATATCTCTGAGAAGGAGGCGCTGGGAATTCAACAACGATTCGATCCGTTCGGCCATCCCGTCGAAATCGCGGGCCAGAGTGGATATTTCATCTTTTCGGCGTCCCAGGGCGGGGTGGACGCGGACCGAAAGATCACCCGTGGCGAACTGCCGCGCCGCCGCGCCGAGCCTAAGGATGGGAGCGGTTAGGTAACGTGCCAGGACGTAGCAGATGGCCCCGGAAACAAACAGCACCACCAAGAGCCGCAAGATGTTCATGGCAAAGGGGGGATAATTGTCCAACTGCGGCGGTGGAAAGGGCGGTATTTCCGTGACCAGGGCGTAGGACTTTCCACTTGCGCCGGGGATTCTCACTGCCGCCATGCCCCCCTCCCGGGGTGGGACAATACCGGTGCTTCCCTGTTTCAGGACAAGAGCGGCAAGGGCGTTTGCTCCCGCTGCCCCCAGCCTCCCGGTGAGATCGGCGCCCTGGTCATCAAAAAAATGCTCCCGCATGCCTGTGGTTTCATAGAGGCGGTCGGCGAAATCCCTTAGGGAGGAAACGCCTTCATGCTCAAGAATCCATGCATACGCCTGCCCATGTAGGGCGAACGGGCCGCCGGGCATCGGGTGGCGCGGCGAGCGGAAAGGTCCCGTCTCAGTCATCCAATCGACGGTAAGCACCGCCCCGATCATAAAAAGCGTCGTCAGCCAGAACGACAGGCAGATCTTGACAAAAAGATTATTTTTTAACATTTCCTTCTCCGTTATACTGCCGGTTGTCCATCCCCAACCCCGGCGATTGAGGCAGGACATAGATATAGCCGCTCCCGCGTATGGATTTGATCCGTTCCATGCCGCTGCTTTCCTGTCCAAGTTTTTTACGGAGCTTGCTTACATGGACATCAATGCTGCGATCATAGGGGGTCAAGATTCGTCCCAGCACCGTCTTGGTCAGTTCATCACGTGTTATCAGACGGCCCATCTTATAGAGGAATATTTCCAAAAGACTGAATTCGACGGCGGTAAGCTCGACGGGAGCGCCGGCGCGCAGCACCGTGCGCGTCCCCATATCAAGTTCCACATCTCCCACCTTGTACCGGAAAGATTTCACGCCGGTCGCGTTTCCTATGGTGTCGCTATTTGCGCGGCGCAGGATGGCTCGTAGGCGGGCAACCAGCTCGCGCGGGTTGAAAGGTTTGGCCAAGTAGTCGTCGGCGCCTAACTCCAGCCCGGCGATCCGATCTACATCGTCCCCCCGGGCGGTAAGCATGAGCACAGGGGTGTTCGTGCGAGCGCGCACCTCTTTGAGAACGGCGAAGCCGTCATGCTCTCCCGGCAGCATGACATCGAGAACGATTATTCCATATTTCCCCGTTAAGGCCTTTTCCATTCCCTTTTCCCCGTCATAGGCTGTTTCGACGGCAAACCCTTCCCGCACCAGGTATTCATCCAACAGCTCCGAGAGAACACGATCATCGTCAATCACCAAGATGAGCCCGGCGGGAGTTGCCATGTCGTTAGTGCTCCTTCAGTAAATATTTTCTTCGCTCCCTTGCGGACCAGGAACTATTTACCCTGTTTCTGGTAAGGAGTGCGATCCACCATGCCACAAATCGAATAGATTTATTGTTAAGAATTGTAAAGAGCCTTTCCCGGATCGAAGCTTCCGCACTTCCCCCTGGCGGCGCAATATACGTTGCCGAGACATCGGCTGGCCCGTTGAGCCGTTCCGATCCCAACATCGTCGTTACCGGCAATTGTTAACATTTGTAAATCTATGGCAAATCCCCCGATTACCAGCATCAAAGGGCACATCGATTGCTTAGCTGTCATTCGCA
>DMAT01000268.1 GCA_003451635.1 Syntrophus sp. (in: bacteria)
GTCTCCTGGGTAACCTTGTCCATTTCAGCGACCGCCTTGGTGATCTGGTCGATGCCCTGGGCTTGTTCATTGGAGGCTGCGGAAATCTCGCCGACCAGTTCGCCGACCTTGGAGGCGCTCTCCGCTACCTCAAGAAAGGCCTCATTCGTTTTGGATACGAGATTGGAGCCGTCCTTGATCTTGATCACCGTGCTTTCGATGAGGACGGAGGTGTTCTTTGCCGCTTCTGCCGCCCGCATAGCCAGATTTCTGACTTCTTCGGCAACGACGGCGAAACCGGCGCCTGCTTCCCCGGCCCTTGCCGCCTCAANNGCGATCTCATCGATGGTTTTAATGATCTTAGAGGTCTCCATGCTTGCTGCAGAGATGTCACCCATGGAACGGGTAAGTTCGGCCATGGATTCATTGGCCCTCTTGACCACGGAATTGGCCTGTTTCATAAGACTGTCCGCCTGTGAGGCGTTGCCCGCGTTCTGTTTGGTCATGGAGGACATCTCCTCCAGGGAGGAGGAGGTCTCTGCCAGGGCTGAGGCCTGTTCGGAGGCACCTTCGGCCAGGGACTGGCTGGCGGCGGCGACCTCGCTGGAGGCGGCGGCAACCTGTGTAGAAGCTTCATTCAGTTCGGCTGTAGCCTTGCCGATAGGCAGGGTAATGCCACGGGAAAAATAGAGGACGCCGAAAACGGTGAGGAGGAGAAATACGCCGGCAAAGATAAATATGACATTGCGGATGGCATGGGCGGCCCCAAGAAATTCCGCTTCATCCTGGGTGACGCCGATGGCCCAGCTGGAAATCTCTACGGGGGCAAAGCCGGCGATCTTGTTTACGCCTTTGAATGTATAATTATCGGAGCCTGTTTCGAAGGCGAGCATTCTTTTGGTCACATTTTCCATTCCCTGGATGTTCTTCATATTCAGTTCGAGAACGAACTCCTTCTTGGGATGAGCAATCGTAAGTCCTGTTTTATCTGACATAAAAGCATACCCGGTCTTGCCGATTTTAATGGAGGAGATTTTTTCGATCAAGGTGTCGACCTTCATGGCGGCAGCGATGATGCCGGAAAAATTGCCGTCCTTAAAGATAGGGGCGGCGATGACAGCGACAGGGTTTCCCGTTTTTTTCGATTTGATTACCGTCCCGATATTGGCCTTACCGGCCTTGGCGGCGACGAAGTAGTCCCGCTCCCCGATGTTGATGCCGTTATAAGATCCCCCGATGCCGTCCGCCTGAATGACGCCTGTCGCATCGGCCACATAGAGGACCTCATATTCGCTGCCGATTTTATTCATCATCTCCGTGAGCTTGACGTTGGCGGGGCCAGCATTTCCAGCGGTCGCGTCAATAAAGGCCGGGTCAACGGAGAAGGCCGTCATCATTTTTATTTCTTCGGCCAGGGTCATCTGCACCATGGCGGAGAGGTTTTTGGCTACATTAACGGATTGTTCGAGAGAGATATCCTGAAGGGCCGTAGATGATTTGTATGCTGAAAAAATGCCGACCACGAGGAGGGGTATGAGAACGATCAGGATGCCTCCCGTTAAAAGTTTTGTGCGTAACGATTGTCTTTTCATGAAATATAACTCTCCTTCATAGGTTTATTTATCCCTCCTTGATTGCTACGGTCTGGCTAGATTTGCAAAAACAGGGCCATGACATGACGGGCATTTAAATGGATTGTAAAATTCCCCTGAATTAACCTTTGCCAAAGGGGGACTTAATCTCGATGCTCGTTTTAGTCGCAGAGGTAAAATCCCCGCCGACAGCGGCGATAAAACCATAGCATCCGTTGATATAACCTATGCATGCAGCGGGGAGGCATCCGGACGGTGACAGTTGCCTGTCATTCCATTAGGGATAATGCCGAGACCAGATACAAGCGGGACCTGCCCCAAGTATATGCGCTCAGTAAAAAATTCTTGACTTTGCGGGATATTTTGACAGAATATGTCAGACAATTGACATCCTTCCGGGATGAACTAAAAGAAAGAAAGATCTTTATGAAAGCATTCAGGATTCTCATTGCTGAAGACGATGAACTAAATCGTCAGAATTTAGTGGATCTTGTCGAGGAAAGCGGTTACCTCGCCATGGCCGTGGCGGATGGAAAGGAGGGCATGGAGGAATTTGTGAGAGACCGCTATGATCTCGTGATCACCGATCTGCGGATGCCCAACGCGGATGGTCTTGAATTGTTGCGGTTTGTGAAGGAAATAAACCCGAATAATCTCGTGATTCTCGTCACGGGTTACGCCAGTGTCCACTCCGCTGTTGACGCCATGAAGATGGGAGCTTTTGATTACGTCACCAAGCCTCTAAAAAACGATCTTGTCAAAATTACCATCGAGCGGGCATTATCCTATGTAAAACTGAAGGAGGAAAATGTTCTTCTCAAGGGGCGACTGAAGAACCGCCCTGATTTAGGTAAAATGATCGGGTACTGCGAACCGATGAAGAAAGTGTTTGAAAAGATAGAGAAGGTGGCAACGACGGATAGCACGGTCCTGATTCACGGACATAGCGGCACCGGAAAAGAACTGGTTGCCCGGGCGATTCATTTCAATAGCGAGCGAAAAGATAAACCTCTTGTTCCGGTTAATTGCGGCGCCATCCCGGAAGAACTGCTTGAGAGTGAGCTGTTTGGCCACGAAAAGGGGGCCTTTACCGGGGCGATCCGAACCAGAATCGGCAGGTTTGAGCTTGCCCAGGGAGGAACGATCTTCCTCGACGAAATTGGAGACATGAGTCCCGCCCTCCAGGTAAAGCTGTTGAGGGTGATTCAGGAGAAACAGTTTGAAAGAATAGGGGGCGTCAAAACTATCAATGCCGATGTCAGAATTATTGCGGCTACGAATCAGGATCTGGAAAAACTTATCGAAGAAAAGCGATTCCGGGAAGACCTTTATTATCGCATCAATGTCATTCCCATTTATTTGCCCCCCCTAAAAGAAAGAGGGATGGACTTGCCGATTTTGGCAAATCATTTCTTGAAGAAGGTCAATAAGTTAAAGAAGAAAGAAGTTCAACGCATTTCACCGGCGGTGATGAATATGCTGATGGAATACCCTTGGCCCGGTAACGTGAGAGAACTGGAAAATATGATCGAGATGCTTGTGGTTATGAAGGAAGAGGGTGAGATTGGCATCGAGGACTTGCCGAACAAGATTGCTCAGAGAAGGATTCCCGCCACTACCCAATACAGTGTTGATTTTCCGGAAGAAGGCGTTGATTTCAACAACATGGTTGTTCAGTTTGAAAAGGATCTCCTTTTAAAAGCCCTCGACAAATGCGGTGGCGTAAAAAACCGGGCGGCAAAGATGCTCAATCTGAATCGCACCACTCTTGTGGAGAAACTCAAAAGACTGTAACTAATTTTGGCGCCAGGGGTTCTCAAAAGCCCCCCTTCTTATTCCTTGCGCCTGGAATCTTTACATCTGGCCTCAGATTTGCATTTCTTAAGAAAAAATTACGATGCAGATCCGCTCATAGTCGTTTCTCTGTGGTTAAAGCTGAGGGGGAAGAGATTTCTTCCTGCTCAATAAGAGGCATGTTCCTGATGATTACGGATCGGTCGTGGGAAAAGGAATTGTAATATTTCAATTATGGCTGATCTTGTTGTAGGAATCTCAGACCTGAAATGCAGCGGACAACAGAATGATGTTATTATAACCTATGCCCTGGGTTCCTGTATCGCCGTTGTCATCTATGATCCGCTGGCGCGAGTGGGAGGGATGCTGCATTTCATGCTTCCCGATTCGACGCTGGATAAAACCAAAGCGGCGACAGCACCGGGGATGTTTGCCGATACGGGTGTTCCCTTGCTCTTCAAAAGCTGCTATCAGTTAGGAGCGGAAAAAAAGCGGTTGATCGTGAAGATTGCCGGCGGGGCTAGTATTCTCAACGATGCAGATTATTTTCGCATCGGGCAAAAGAACATCACGGCGATGAGAAAATTATTCTGGAAAAACAATGTACTAATCAAAGCAGAAGACACCGGGAAAAACTGTAACCGTACGGTGAAGCTCCAACTTTCCGACGGCAAGTGTTTCGTGAGATCTTCTGGTGGAGCAGTAGAGGAGTTATAATGCTCGACAGAATCCTCCGTTCAATTAATAAATTGCCGGCCTTTCCGGCAACTGTGCAGCGGGTAACCGAACTGCTTAAAAATGAGGACTATTCGGTCAATGAAATCGTCGCGGTCATTAAATTCGACCAGGCTGTCACAGCAAATGTCCTTAAAATAAGCAATTCAGCTTATTTTGGTGTCCGCCAAAAAATAAAGACCATTCATGACGCCGTCGTCTATTTGGGGCAACAGCACCTCATCCGCGCCATTCAGACGGCAAGCATCTCGAAGTTCTTCACAAATAAAGGTTATGGCGATAAAGTCAGCGAACTTTGGGAGCATTCGGTGGCCGTTGCCCTTATGTCGCAGATTTTGTCGCGGCAGATGTGCAAACAGGAAAACTCCGTTCTCTATACGGCAGCCCTGCTCCATGATGTCGGGAAACTGGTGATGGGCGAATATGTGCAGGATGCGTCCAAGAAGATATTCGAACTTGTCAATAATCACGCTTATTCCTTTCTTGAGGCCGAGGAAGAGATCGTCGGCATCAATCATGCGGATCTTGGCGGGCGGATTGCCGAATACTGGAACTTCCCTGCCGAAATAAGAGATGCCATCGCCTTGCATCATCGCCCCAATCTTATCGATCTCGAAGGGAATCCATTAGTAAGCCTCATCTACCTGTCCGATCAATTCAGCCTGACCATGGGTATCGACGGCGGTATGGATGGCCTTGCCCACCGG
>DMAT01000277.1 GCA_003451635.1 Syntrophus sp. (in: bacteria)
CTTAATTACGGAAAGGAGAAGAACTATGTTGCCGTTGTCATTACTGAAAGAGGGAGAAATTGCAGAAATTATAAATTTTTCCCCAGGAGGCGATCTGGGCAGCAAGAACCCGGGATATCAAGAACACCTCCAGGATATGGGCTTGAGACCGGGCCAGCGGGTGGAAATGATCAAAAACCAGGGTTGGGGACCGCTGCTCCTCCGCGTGGATGAGATGCGCATCGCCCTGGGACAGGGCCTGGCGGTTAAAATTCGGATCAGGAGGATCGAGTCATGAACCTTGCCGATCTAAATCCCGGCCAGACAGGCAGGGTATTGAAGGTTAGCGCCGTTGGTCCCCTTAAGCGGCGGCTGATGGATATGGGCATCGTTCCCGGTGCGCCGGCGGGGATGCTAAAAGCAGCTCCCTTGGGCGATCCCATCGAAATAACAATAAAAAATTACCGTCTTTCCCTCCGGCGGGGGGAAGCCGAAAAAATTGAAGTGGAGATTGTGTCATGAAAGCAAAGACCTCATCATCTTTATCTCCGTGGGATATTCCGGAGTCGTTCCAATCATTGGCGCTCAAACCAGTCGTCGTGGCCGTAGCCGGCAATCCCAATGTGGGGAAGTCAACACTCATCAACGCCCTCGCCGGGGTCCGGCTGCAAGTTGGCAACTGGCCGGGCGTTACGGTCGAGAAAAAAACTGCTTCCTGCCAGTATCGGGGCAGCCGGGTAGTATTCGTCGATCTGCCGGGCGTATACAGCCTCAGTCCCTACAGCCAGGAGGAGATCATCGCCCGGGACTTCCTCATCAGCGGGGAACCTGATGTCATCATCAATGTCGTCGATGCCACCAATCTGGAGCGGAACATATACTTTACCCTTCAGTTGCTGGAAATCGGGATTCCTGTAATCGTGGCCCTCAACATGTTCGACGAGGCCCGGGAAAAGCAATTCCGGATCGATACGGAGGCCATGGCGACCATGCTGGGTGCCGATGTCATTCCCACCGTAGCTACGCAACGGGAGGGACTGGATACCCTGCTGGAAAAGACCCTCGCCGCCGCTGCTGCCCCGGTTGGTGTAAAACCAGCCGGAGTCAACTATGGAAGCGATATCGAGGAGGCAGTACACCGCTTAAGCACGGATTTACTGGAGAGAGAACCGGGAATCATGGGAAAATATCCCCGCCGCTGGCTGGCCATCAAGGTCATCGAAGGGGATGCGGGCGTGCTGAAGGCAATAGGAATGGCGCCGGAAGACCCGGTGCGCCTCTCTGCGACCAGGCATTTACGGGAGGCCCACGGCGAAGACATGGAAAGCCTGGTGGCGGATTTGCGCTACGGACTGTCCTCCGGTCTGGTCCGGGAGGCGCTCTCTAAACCGGTACGAAACAAGATAGAGCTGACGGAGCGCATCGACGCCGTCGTCCTTAACCGCTATTTCGGTCTCCCCTTCTTTTTTATTGCCATGTGGTTCATTTTCAAACTGACCTTCGACATTTCCGCGCCCTTTACGGACTGGATCGACGGGGCGGTCTCGGGACCCCTTACCCGGCAGGCGGCGTTCCTCCTGACCGGGGCCGGCGCCCCGGCCTGGACCGTTTCCCTGGCCGCGGAAGGGGTCATCGGCGGTGTCGGTTTTGTCCTGGCCTTTACGCCGGCCATCTTTGCCATGATGTTCTTCATTACGTTCCTGGAGGGCAGCGGTTACATGGCCCGGGCCGCCTTTATCATGGACCGGGCCATGCACGCCATCGGTCTCCATGGGCGATCGTTTATCCCCATGCTTATGGGCTTCGGCTGCAACGTGCCGGCAATCTACGCGACGCGGACCCTGGAAAACGAACGGGACAAAGCCCTTACGGCGCTCTTGATCCCCCTGATGTCGTGCGGCGCCCGCCTGCCCGTCTATGTGCTTTTTACCGCCGCCTTCTTCACCGCCTCCGCCGGGACGGTTCTCTGGTCCCTCTACGTTCTCGGTATTTTTTTGGCCGTTCTCGTCGGCATGATCTTTAAAAAAACGCTCTTTCGGGGCGCATCGCCGCTCTTTATCATGGAACTGCCGCCCTACCGCCTGCCGACCCTGCGCAGCCTGACCATCCATACCTGGGAAAAAGGCAAGCATTTCCTTATCAAAGCGGGGACTTATATCTTTGCCGTTACGATAATTTTCTGGTTTCTCCTCAACATGCCCTGGGGTGTTGTAGAAAAAAGGGATTCCTATCTGGGGCAGGCCGGACAGGCCATGACAACCGTTTTTGCCCCCCTCGGTTTTGGAACCTGGGAAGCCGCGGCATCCCTGATCAGCGGCGTCATCGCCAAAGAGATCGTTGTCGGCTCCATGGCCCAGATCTACGGCGTAAAGGACGAG
Organism: Syntrophus sp. (in: bacteria); assembly: GCA_003451635.1. GTDB lineage: Bacteria > Desulfobacterota > Syntrophia > Syntrophales > UBA8958 > UBA8958. Next base: position 2,358 of record DMAT01000277.1, read on the forward strand.
AAGAACAAAGAGGAAGGCAATCCGTCCCTTGTCTCCGACCTGAAGGAAACGGGGGGGTACTTTTTCGTCGCCTGCCGGCAGGCGGTGGGGAATGTTTTCGCCACCATAGGCGTCGCGAGCCTTGCCGCCGAAGAAAAAGAAGAAAGCGCCGGCCTGAAGCCGGTCCTCGCCAAGACCTTTACGCCGCTTTCGGCCTACGCCTTCATGGCCTTTGTCCTTCTCTACATGCCCTGCTTTGTTGTCCTTATTGCCATGCGGCAGGAATTCGGAACCTGGAAGTGGGCAGGCATCGCCGTCCTCTACCAGACGGGCCTCGCCTGGGGAACGGCCTTTGTCATCTATCAGGGGGGGCGGCTGATCGGGCTGACTTAGGCGGAGATCTGTGTTTCATAAAGTTAAAATATTTAAGGAGGTTTACATGAGTATCATTGATTTAGCGTTGATAATCGGCGTCCTCGCCATGGCAGGATGTCTCTTTTACCGGTCTTTTCCGAAAAGGGGAAATCCTTGCGCAGGGTGCGGGGCCTGTTCCTGCGGGAATGTCAAAACGGAACGGGAGAAATCTTCCTCCTGTTCCGTCTCCAACCCATGAGGCGGACTTGCCGTCGTAACCATTAGATAAATATAACTAAACAAGGAGAACAACACATGAAAAGATTCTTAAGAAGAACAGGGGTAGTGATTTTAGCAGTGCTTTTTTGGGGGTTGACCATGACGATTGCCATCGCCGAGGAGTCAAAGCCGGAAATTGGAAAATCGGCAATCCCGGTGCAGGAAATAAAGACGGCGCCCGCTGATCCGGCCAGACAGTTCCAACCGGCTGAAGAAGTCAAGCCGACAACCGAGGTCGCTCTCAGCGTCCTGAGCGCTTACATTTCCAAGGGCGATGAATTGTCCCGGAACAGCATCGTCGTTCAGCCGCAGATTACCGTGGGATATCAAGGGTGGTCCCTGAATGTATGGGGCAATCTGGACACGCGCCCCTATCTTGCCGAACAGAACGATTACAAGGGGGACAAGCGTCAGAACTGGACGGAGACGGATCTCACTATTGCCTACAATCGCTCCTTCGGGCTGGTAAAAGCCGGTGTCTATTATGCCTATTTCGGCAATGCCGCCTTCTGGAATTCCGGCGGCGAAGCCGGGCCGGACCAGAAAGACGATCAGGAAGCGGGCATTACATTGGGCTTGGACACCCTTCTTTCTCCCAGTTTCAAAGTGTTGAGATCCTTCGACAGCACCCAGGTCTGGTATATGCAATTAGGGATTTCCCACACCTTTGAGTTCAACAAGGTCCTCGGCCTGACCATTGCCGCCACGGGCAGCTACCTTATGAGCCAGGATGACGAGCGGCTGAAAATCAACAACGACGGGTCGGCAGTCAAAGCGGACGGATCGCGAAACGACCGGTACAACAATTTCCACGATGCCGTGCTTACGGCGAGCCTGCCCATCAAGGCAAATGCATATCTGACAATCACGCCGCAGCTCTCTTACGTATTCCCAATTTGCAGCGACGCCAAATACGATATGCAAAACCGGAGCATGCAGGTGGGAACGGCCTTTGGCGACCGTCAAAGTT
>DMAT01000301.1 GCA_003451635.1 Syntrophus sp. (in: bacteria)
CCGGATATGACGCCGGATGTCGTCTTCGTCGGACAGGAAGAGTCGGCGAGACGCAAATTCCTGCTCGTAGAGTTCCTTTTCCCGCTGCAGGCGCCGGTCATTGCGCCAGGTGCGAAATTGCCGCCCGTAATTTTTTAGAGGATCTATTAGCAAAGATTACCTCATTGACGAAGTTTAAAGGCGATGGTGCGTGTAGAGTCTTGCCCCGTTCGATTTATCCACCCGGTCGTTCATCATGCTGAAGACATGGCCGGCGTCAATCACGGGGATGGAAAGGGCTGCCGCAGTATCCACGCATACGGTCAGGGCGCCGATTCCCGCCCCTACCAGACATAGATCGGTATTCACCGGTATGTTCGCAAGGAGATGATCTTTCATCGAGGACCAGCGAGTGGCCACATATTCGGCGGGTATCTCGGCAAAGGCAATTTCGGGATGGCTGTCAAAACTGGTGAACCAGCGCCGACAGGCCGCTTGATCCCATTCCGAACCGATGAGGCAGATCTTTTTACCATCCATCAGGCGGGTAAAAGGAACGGAGGAAAGCCATGCATAAACGACATAGAAGGGGAGGTAGTTGTCCCCGGTCAGGGGAATATGGTGTTTTTCAAGTAATTTCAGGAATGTTGTGGCCGATGGCCGCTTTTTGAGGCGAGAGACGAGGGCCATTATTCCCCGGCGGGGCGGCTCGACATTGCCGGGAAATATGAGGGGCGCAAGCAAGCCTTCCCGGGATAGTCTGGTCAGGGCGTCAATGTGCAGGGGCAGGGCGGATTTAATGGCCGCCGCAGATTCCGCCTGGCGGTAGAGGCCGTTGCAGTCAAGGCTCAGGGCGTAGAACGCGTATTCCCCGTCGGCAAAGCGGACGACGGGGAGGGGCAGGCGGTTAGCCAGGCTTTGCTGAACAAGGTCCTGAAGTTTCTGAAGATAGGCATTACCGTCGGCGGCGGAGCGGTGGAACAGGCATGTCTCCTCGCTTGCCATTTCCGGCTTGTTGGCAGCCAGAACATCGCCGTTATTGACGCCGTCGATAACCAGGCGCTGAAAATGAAAATCCCGGTTGGGCATTGCGATGTCGTCAAGAGCCGATTTTACCATGTCTTTTCAAAATCAGCCGGGGTGTAGGTCTTTTGCAGGTCTTCAAAATAGCTCTGACGTTTGTTGGCCCGGAAGTGATCCACGAGGGGGCGGTTGAAGATTCGGTAAACAAAGGCCAGGGGGGTGAGGATGAAATAGAAGGTCGCCGTAAGGATGACCCGGGAATTGAAGGCCCCGAGAACAGCGGCAAACTTCATCCAGTAGCGGGCGAGGGCGGTGGTGAACCGGCTTTCAAAGGCATTGCCCAGGGTCAGAAGCAGGGCAACCCACAACAGCCACTGGGCCCTGAAGATCACGTAGGCAATCAGGACGGCCAGGGTCAGGACGCTGATGGTTTTTGATGTGGCAAGACGATCCAGTTCCATGATCCCGCGCCTAAAACAGGGTATAGATGAAGGGGGCCACGGCGGAGCCGCTCGACATGATCAGGATGCCCATGAGGAGAAGCATGATGATCATGGGCAGGAGCCACCATTTTTTTCTTTCCTTCAGGAACCCCCAGAAGTCCCTTAGAATTTCCATTTTATCACTTTCCTTCTTTGTAATGAGGTTGTTCGTATAGCAATGGGACGCTGATTTTGCAAATTAAATTCCTGGCCGTCAGGGAAGGGAACACTAGCTTTTCCCTCTTCGGGATTCCCGATCATGTCTCGGATGCCTCCGGCCATGGTCAGGAATTAGCTATTGAGCCCGTCTGGCCTCGATAACCTTGGCCAAGGTATCGGCAATGATCTTGTGGCCCAGGGCGTTGATATGATCATCGAGGACGTAGAAATGCTGCTTTTGCAATTTATCGGAAAAATCCAGAACGATCATGTTTTTCAGATAGGGAGGATAATTTCCCGCAGCGAGCTTCTTTTTCAAATCGGTCGGAAAATTCTTGCTGTCGTCGGGATTCCTGCCGTTCATCACGAAAGTTATGATCGTCACTTTGCCAAGTTCCAACCCGCTATTCTGGACGGCGTTGAGAAAAAGGTCAATTTCGTCCCTGCCCGTGACGACCCCTGATTGTCTCCGACGCTGCTCAATTTCGTCCCACCTCTTCTTGATTTTAATCCAGAGGTACTTTCCAAAGAAATATCGAAGCGAGTCCTTGTAAAGCTCCTGATATTCCTTATATTGTTGAGAAGACATTATTGGCAGTTGGTTTTGATTGAGATAGAATTCCCGATTTTCGTCGATATCGTTGCCGCAGTACTGGATGATGAGATATTTCATACGATCCGTCGGGAAGCGTCGGAGAATCATCATTTCCCGGGCCGTGCCGTACGAGGCGACGGCGGCATTAAGGACTTTGATCCCAATTTTCTTTTCCAACTGCTTTGCAAAGGTTTCTTCCTGGTTCACCCCCCAGCCCATGGCAAAAGAGTCTCCGGCGACGACGATTTCCGGATGCTGTAGGGACGCCTCATCGTCACGGGTGCCCAGAACGTTGATATCATAGCTGTTCATAAATTCACGCCCGCTAAAGGTGCAGGCCCCTGGCTTTAGGGTGTAGCCAATGGCGGGGTCATATCGGGCGCAGGCCGGTTCGAACTTGATGATAGGGCGTTCCCGGGCGTAGATATAGCCGATCATGTTGCCGATTCGTTGGGGGCATTGTTTGAGGATATCGGGATTACGGACAAGAAGAAACAGCAGCCCTTCCAGGAGCGAAAGAATTGCCAGGAGAAGCAATATATTGAAAGCGATTATTTTAACTGCCCTTTTCAATGATGATTACCCACAATCATGTTACCGCGCTTCTTTAAAGAAAAACAGGGTGCCATCCCCCCTGTTCCTAATCCAGGCCATATTCCTCCTGCCAGTCGATTTCCTCCTGCCACGGTGGTTGTTCCGTCTTGGTGAAGATGAAGTCTCCCACGACCAGATAATCCATGTCCGTCCGCATGAAGCAGCGATAGGCATCCTCGGGGGTGCAGACAATGGGTTCCCCCCGGACGTTGAAGCTCGTATTGACGAGTACCCCGTATCCCGTCTGGTCCTTGAAGGCCTTCAGAAGCTCCCAGAAGCGGGGATTGGTTTCCCGGTGTACCGTCTGGAGGCGGGCTGTATAGTCGAGATGGGTAATGGCGGGGACGTCGGAGCGGACATAATAGAGCTTGTCCCGGATAGGCTGCTGATGGTAATCCGGGGGCAGGGAATAGCGCCGCCCCTTCTGAACATCGGCGATGAGGAGCATATAAGGCGAGGGAGTCTCCATTTCGAAGTATTCCGCGACGTCTTCATACAGGACGGAGGGTGCAAAGGGGCGGAAGCTCTCCCGGAACTTAATTTTAAGGTTCAGACGTTTCTGCATCTCCTTGTTCCGGGCGTCGCCCAGGATGCTTCGGTTCCCAAGGGCCCGGGGCCCCCATTCCATCCGGCCCTGGAACCAGCCGACCGCCTTGCCCTGGGCCAGATAAGCGGCGACGGCGGCGCTCAATACCTCGATGGTTTCCATACGGCGGTATGGCGCCTGGTACTTTTTGGCCGTGCCGAGAATCTCCAGATCGCTGAAATCCGGCCCCAGGTAGGCGCCATGCATCCGATCCTTTCCCCCGGGATTTTTCCGGGGCTGTTTATAATACATATGATGGATGGCATAGGCGGCCCCGAGGGCCCCGCCGGCGTCTCCCGCGGCGGATTGGATCCAGATGTCGTCAAAGTCTCCGCCCCGGAGAAGCTTGCCGTTGGATACGCAATTGAGGGCTACCCCTCCGGACAGGCAGAGGTTCTTCGCCCCGGTCAGGTTTTTCGCCGTATGGGCCATCTTGGCGACGATCTCTTCGGTAACCTGTTGGATGGCAAAGGCCAGATCGCCGTGGCGCTGTTCAATGTCCGTCTCCGCCGTCCGGCGGGGGAATCCGAAAAGGGTCTCCCATTTGTCGTCCTTCACCATGCTGAGTCCGGTGGTGTAATCGAAGTAGTCCTGATCCAACCAGATGGAACCGTCTTCCTTGACATCCACAAGGTGATCGAGAATGGCCTTCTTATAGCGTCTGACCTGTTCCGAGGCGGGATCGCCGTAGGGGGCCAGGCCCATCAGCTTGTATTCCCCGGAATTAACCCGGAATCCCAGATAATGGGTGAAGGCGGAATAGAGGAGTCCCACGGAGTGGGGAAAGCGCATCTCCTTCAGGAGGGTGATGTCATTGCCCCGGCCGTGGCAGATGGAGGCGGTGGCCCATTCCCCAACGCCATCAATGGTCAGGATGGCCGCTTCGTCAAAGGGGGAAGGGAAAAAGGCGCTGGCGGCGTGGGCCAGGTGGTGATCCGTAAAGAGGAGCTTAAGGTCTTTGGCCTCTCCGTTTCCGATCTTTTTTAGTTCATCCCGGATAAGTTTTTTCAGGAATACCTTCTCCTTGATCCAGACGGGAATGGCGGAGAGGAAGGACTTCAACCCTTGCGGGGCGTAGGCGTAATAGGTCTCCAGGAGCCTTTCGAACTTCAGGAGGGGCTTGTCGTAGAAAACGACGGCTTCCAGATCCTCCACTCCGATTCCGCCGTATTCGAGGCAGAAGGCGGCGGCGCGGGCCGGGAAGGCCGGATCGTGTTTCTTGCGGGTAAAGCGCTCCTCCTGAGCGGCGGCAACGATCTCCCCGTCCTTGAGGAGGGCGGCGGCGGAATCATGGTAAAAGGCGGAGATGCCAAAAATATACATAAAAATGTCCTCTGTATCAATTCTTAAGATACTGGTCTCATAGGCTGATTTATGTTTTGCGTCAACGGTTTATCGCGAAGTTGTCAACGATCATTCCTTCGAGATCTTCCTTCGCCGCAGCTCATCGTGAATAACCCTATATTTATCTAGCTTTTCCCTTGCCTCTCCCTTGTTATTGATAAAGGGCAGGCAGATCTTCAAGGTCAAGAGCCGCCAGCGGGTTTTCAGCGTCTCAGCTCTGACAATTCTAGAGATTGTTTCCGGACGGTAATGCTTCCGGTAAAATAGGTGTTCGGCCCTTATCTTTTTGCGCCAGACCTCGGTAGAGGTAGATTTACGTTCACTCTGTCCGTGGTAGTGGACCACCCCGGCCGCCTCGATGAATCCTATCTGCAAGCCCCGCCGCCGCATGCGCAGGCAGAGATCCTCATCCTCGCCATAGAGGAAATAATCTTCATCAAAACCGCCTAACGATATAATCGCCTCGCGGGGGGCGATCATGGCCGCCCCCAGTACACAGGCGATATGGCCGGGAAGATTGCTGATTTCTCCTGAGGTGTAGCGATGGCTGAGGTAACGCCGGGACACGGAATCCTGGCCCGTGCCGTCGGGGTTAAGGATGTGCAGGCCCGCCAGGCCGATTTCGGGATGTATTTCCATATAGGACAGAGCCGTTGCGAGACAGTCCTCCTTCAATACCGTATCGGGATTCAAGAAAAGTATGTAGCGCCCCCGGCAATGGGCAATAGCCTGGTTATTGGCAACGGCGAAGCCCCGGTTCTCTTTGTTGGCGATGAGATGAACATCGGCAAATCCTGCGGCGATGAAGGCGGCGCTTCCGTCCATTGATGCATTGTCCACAACAAAAATCTCTTTGTCAACGCCGGTCTGTTCGCTTACCGATACGAGGCAGGGGCCGATGAGATCGGCGGTGTTATAGGAAACGATGACGACGGATATGTCCACGTTATCAACCTCTTTGTTTATTAGCGAGGATCTTCAGATAAATCTCTTTTACTTTTTGAGCCGTTCTTTCCCATGAATAATTGCGGGATGTTTCCAGGGCGGCTTTTCCCATGTCCCGTTTAACATCCCCCTGGATAATCTTGTGGAGAACTCCGGCTACATAGTCGGCGTTATGAGGATTATCAATGACAAAACCGTTGACCCCTTCTACGATGAGGTCCTTTGCCCCGACATTGCCGCTGATGACGACGGGCAATCCCCTGGACATTGCCTCGAGGACGACCATGCCGAAGGTGTCAAATTTGGAAAGCATGGCGTAAATGTCGCCGGCCCGGTATATTCCATCCAGATCTTTCCGGGGGATCAGGCCGGTAAATACTGCCTGCCCGGCAATGTCGGCCTGATGCGCCAGACGTTCGTACTTCTTCTGATTGTCCCGGCCAACGATGAGCAGGGTAAAGCGTTGATCGGGGTAAAGTTGTTTCATTCTGCCCAGGCCTGCCATAAGTGGATCGAGACCTTTTATATCAAAGTTCATGGATACGAAGAGGATCACCGGGTCCGCGGGGGGCAGGCCATATTTTCGGAGCATCTCCGCCCGGGCGACCTCTTTTTCTGCGGTAGTGGCGGAGACTGCCTCGATGCCGGGATGAATGATTGGAACGCGTCCTGAATCCATGTGATATTCATTCAGGAAGATGTCCCTGGTAATGCTGGAGACGGCCAAGTAGTATTGACAGTAGCCATCTTCGACCATCCGTTTTTCTACCCATGCCGTTGATCGATCGAAAAGGCTCATTCGCCTTTTCTTCCTGACATCTTTCACCCATACCCGATGGGGAAGGCCATGCATGGTATAGATATGGGGCCGGAACATCCGGTCATGGGCGTGGATGAGATCCATCCCTGCCCGGTCTATGGCTTTTTGTGCGAAACAGGCGAAACTTATGGTTGTCAAAAATCTGGGGAAACGGATTACCGGGACATGATGGAAAAAAACACGATCCGACCAGGCCTGCCAGCGATTGGCAAAGACATGAATTTCAAGGGCAGGATCAAGGGCAAGTTGTTCCGTCAGGGCGGCGGCGGCCCCTTCCGCGCCGCCGACGAGTCCGTATTTGGGAATGACGACGGCGATCTTCTCAGGTTCCATGATTTACGAATTCATGGGTTTTCAGCTCGTTGAGCTTCATATACGCCGATTTGACAGCGGCTACTTTGCACCACAAGGCTTCATTCCATTCCATGGGCTCACCTTTGCTGTCCGTGCGGCCTACGGCGCACCGGTCATATTTCCTTGGTTCTAAAAGGGGATAACTATCTGCAACATCGTAGAAAAATAAATGATCTTCCTTGGCCATCATGGTAACCAGCTTATTCCCCCAGACGGCCTCGGTTGTGCAGTTGCCATCGAAGGTCTGAAGTCCTTCGCCATTCTCGGGGGGATAAGTCTTAATCTGAACGATATCTTCCACTTCTTCGGCTCTTAGCTTTAGTAATTTGCGCATTTGATATTTAAATCTTTTTGTCTGACCGATCCGATAGGAAGGATCCAGATCCGAGCCTTCAT
>DMAT01000445.1 GCA_003451635.1 Syntrophus sp. (in: bacteria)
TGCTGCCGATGGGGAGCATGCGGATACTCATGGTATTGTCTCGGAGTTCCGCCATAAGACGCTCCACCTCTTCCGCTACTTGAATCAGGAGCGGATCATTCCGCTGCGTGGAAATCTGGGACAGGCGGGATTGAACGGTAACCAGCTCCCCCACCATATTGACGAGGCGATCGAGTTTTTCCGCCGGGACACGGATACTGGCTGCCGTCTCGGTGACCTGCTTCCGCTGCTTCACCTCCCGGGCATGTTTCTGTTCGACAAGAGCGGCTTCCACGTTTTCCGCCCCGACCAGACCCGATTCAACAAGGATCTCTCCTATTTTCTTATGTGAATCCAAAACTTTGCGAAGGTCTGAGCCCGAAATGTCTCCACGCTCGACCAGAATCTCTCCCAGCTTCCGGTCTTCCTTCCCCTCTTCCACCCAGGGATCGTCGGGCACTTCTTCAATATTCAGGGTGCACCGGTCCTCCACGAAGATAAAAACATCCCGAATGGCGTTGATGTCGTGTCCCGAAGTCAACATGATTTCCCAGCCCGTGTAGCAGGCCTCGGGATCAATCTCGTCGAGAGGGGGAATCTGTTCCGTCCTGGCCACGATATGGCAAAGGCCAAGATCGTGGATTTCGTTCAGCAGCATGATCGGGTTGGTACCGGACAAAAAGATATCCTCAGCGGGTCGAAAAGAGACCCGATAGGTTTTGTTGCGGTCTTTATCTTTATCCTTATCCTTATTTTTGCTTTCATCAACCTGGGGTAACCCTTGACTGCGAGCCGCATCCGGTATGGATGGCGCGGTCTGGCTTTCCAGGTAGGCGCGGAAAGACGCGCTGATGGCAAGGGCCGCCTCGAGGTCCGGGCCGGCGTCGCCCTCTTCCCTCGGTTCAATCATCTTTTTAACCTCGTCGCAGGCCCGCAGCGTCATGTCAATCAGAGGGCTGGTGACGGTAATCTTCCCCCCCCGGACCAGATCGTATACATTTTCGATATTATGGGTCAGTTTGTTGATGTCATCGAACCCAAACATGCCACTTGAGCCTTTGAGGGTGTGCATGGCCCGGAAAACACGGCCAATCAGATCAGCAGAATCCGGTTCCTTTTCCAGTTCCAGCAGGGACGTTTCGAGCTCCCCAAGGAGTTCGTAGGCTTCTTCCCTGAACGCTTCCTTGAATTGATCCATCATCCAATCACTTTCCGGATTACAGCCAGCAGTTGTTCCGGCTTGAAGGGTTTTACGATCCACCCTGTCGCCCCTGCCGCTTTACCATCCTGTTTTATTTCCGCCTGGGATTCCGTGGTCAGCATGATGATGGGAACGAACTTGAACGCAGGCAACGCCCTCAATTCCCGGATCAGGCCGATGCCGTCAAGATTCGGCATATTGAGATCCGTGATCACCATGTGAATAGTCTGGCCATTGATCTTGGAAAGGGCATCCCTTCCATCCACTGCTTCGATCACCTCGTATCCGGCATCACGAATGGTAAAACTGACCATCTGACGTACACTGGCGGAATCATCCACCGTCATGATGACTTTACTCATTTCTCATCCCCCAGCTCTCATTTTTGAGTCCTCAGCCCTCATCATCCATATGCATCTGCTACTTTCTTCGCCGCGGCATCCCCGTTCTCTGACAAATCCCGCCTCCCGCGCTGCCTTGCCGATGGATTCGGGAAGCCCTCCCATCACGGTCAGGGTTTTTTTCATGTTCATCATGGACCGGTGGACTGAACAGAGCAGTTGCAGACACGTCAGGTCGGCATCGCCCACACCTCCCAGATTCAGTTCCAGGGTGTCGCTCTTTTCGATCCATTCCTTAAGAGCGTCCCGGAAAGCCAACGCATTCTGTATGGTTACTTCCCCGCTGACCATCAAAGTCGCTCTTTCTTCCCCGCCAGTAAGCTCAAACATTTTCCCGCCTCTCCATTCTCATCAGCTCAGAATAATTCGACATTGTCCCCAAGATCCCCCTCATCTCCCCCCGCCGCCGTGGCTGCTTCCGCGTCTTCCCTGGTTCCATCGAGCATGTCGCGATCTTCTCCTTCTTCCACCATCATCGGCAAGACCCCTATTGCGGCAACCGGCGCTGCCCCCGCAACGGCCATATGAATCTTCCGCTCCTGAACCATGGTATACCGTGCCGCCATATCGCCTAGCACCGCCGCCTTAGACAGCTCAGATCCTGCGGGAAGGGCAGCGTGCATATCATCCGTCACCCCCTTCAGTGACGTCACAACCGCGCCGATCCCTCTGTCCATCTCATCATGAACCCGCAAGTGGGCGGCCATTTCTTCGATCTCCTGCTGCAGATCGGCCCCGTCGCTATCGAACCGCTGCAACAGGTCAGACAATTCCTCATCCATCTGCCGCAGAGGTTGCATGAGCGATTTAACCTGATCCAGAAGCGATGTGTTTTCCCTCTCTAAACGCTCCTGGTCATATCGCCCTCCCTGCCGGGAGAGGGATTCCGCCTCCCCGCCGATACAGGCGAGATTAGTGGAGATGATGTCAATGCTCCCCTCGGTGTTCACAGATAAATCATGGATGGAATCGGCCAGGACTCCCAGAGCCAGACCGCTGTCGCCGATATGGGCGGCGTGAATACAGGCATTCAGAGCGGTCACCCGCATAGCGATGCCCACCTTCTGGATGTCCCGGATGAAAGACGTCATCTCCCCCATGGCATGGGCGACCTGTAACATCGACCCCGACATCTTCCGATTCATTTCCGCAAACTCGCCGATGGCTTCCATCAGCTTGGCGAGGGATGCCTCCAGTTCGGAGAAGTAGGTGTCTTCCTTTTCACCAGATGCCCCTGCGGCCTTCTGAATGTCTTCCGACATCACTGATATTTCGGAAGAGATGCGGTAGAGGTTCTCACCAATCCGCTCCACGGCCCCGGCAAGATCCTCCCGGGCATGTTGTAATTGCGCCGTCTGTAGTTCACAGGTTACCGCCGCCTTGGACATTACATCAGTAGTGTCGCTTATCCCATTGTTTTCCCGGTGGCCGCGCAGCGGCCATGGAATGAGAGATTTCCGTTCCGGAAGTTCCGGCGTATTCTTCCGCTCGCCCATCATTTCCATCAGGGCTTCACGGACATGTTCCATCCTCTGTCGGGTGATGTCATGAAACTGGAGTGAAGAAACTACTTCGCCAACGCTTCCCGATATCTGTTTCCAGCGTACTGCCGCGTCTTTGATCACCTGGGAAGAAAGTTCGTGCCGCGCCTCCATTTCACCGATATTGCGCCTTGACTGATCAAGAATCAGTTTCGTATTTTCCTGCTGTGAGGTTTCAAATTCCTTGGCAAGTGCCATATGATCGGCTAATAGCCTGATAATCTCTTCCGTCCGCATCCGCAATGTTGACGACCCGGTATCCACATGAGCAATGAGACCCTGCACATCGTCGCCAAGGGCGGCGAAGCCTTCATGTTGGTTACCCAGACGGGCGCTTTCGATCCTGATCAGATTGCAGAGGACCCGGAGGTTCCGCACGATCTTGTCGAAAGACTCCAGATGTCCATGCACCTCTTTCAAGCGTTGGAGAATCATGGCAATGGTCGCTGACCCGCCCAGGGAAGATTCGTTCTCATCCCCGATCTGCCGAAGAATCTTTTTCAGCCCTTCCATTTGGGTAAGAATCGTATCGCCTGACAACTGCTCCACAGCGGCGCCGGATAATTTCGACATGGCCCGGGCCCGCTGATGAATCTCCTGAAGTCTCTCACCGATTCGCAGAAATTCCCCTTCCGTACCGGTCGTCATTTCCATAATCCGCTCGCCGGCCTGATCCAGGCGATACCGCCAATCTAGCTTTTCATGCACGTCAGTCTTCCATAATCCTTTAAACAGCACCGGTGTCGTCAGATTCAAATGAGACTCCTTTCCCACGGAATGTCCGGCCCTTTTGTCGAGGACGACGAAGGACTTTGCAGGGCGGCAACGCCGAGCATCTTTCCCAGAACCGCAGAGATATCTATAAAATCGCTTTCAGCATAGGTGACGAACCTTGGCCTCAGGGCATGGCCCCGGGAAATTGTTTCCATGTCATCATCAGGCAATACCAGAATCAGCCTGCGGTCGTGCAGCCATTCCTGATATCCGACCAGCTCCAGCAATTCCTGTCTGCTGGAGATGAGGAAAACAAAAACCACCGCCTCCGACAAAGGCTGGTGCAGGCGCTTTAACAAAGAGGGCATGGTTCGGAACGTCTCGACACTATTCCTCGGAACGAGGATGTCGATGACCCGCTGTAGCTTCTCTCCCTGTGACACCCCCGGCGCCGAATAGAAGATGACGTTCATTATATTTCCACCACCACGATCAGAAGTCCTGATATTCTCCGTTTTCAAGAGGGATCACCTGTTCCGGCCGTCCTTTTGTTTTGCCACCCCTACCCATTGCCCCTGCTTTTCCGGCGCCGCCCTGTGCTCGGTTCATGCGCAGGAGCTGACGGCTCCCTCCGAAGCGCTGCTTCCCTTGTCCCGAAGAAGCAGCTCGGTCCGAAGAGCCATGATGGGTTCTGCTTCCCCCCACGACAGCCGCTAATTCGCCCACAAATACCTTCATCTGCTCTGCCTGGGCATTCATCTCTTCCGAGGCGCTCGCCGATTCCTCGGCGTTGGCCGCCGCCTGCTGGGTGACCTTGTCCATTTCGGCAACGGCGATGTTCACTTGGGAGATACCGTGAGCCTGTTCCTCGGAGGCCGTGGCGATCTCGTCCACCAACTGGGCGATCTTCACCGAGATCTCCGCGTTTTCCTTAAAGGCCTCCTGGGTGGACAGAGTTAGTTCATTGCCGCTTTTGACAGCCTTAATAGTATTTTCGATCAGATTGTTTGTATTCTTGGCCGCTTCCGCCGCCCGCAGGGCAAGATTTCTCACCTCGTCGGCGACGACGGCGAATCCCGCCCCCGCCTCCCCGGCCCGGGCCGCTTCCACGGCGGCGTTCAAGGCCAAGAGATTAGTCTGGAAGGCGATCTCGTCGATGGTCTTAATGATCTTGGAAGTCTCTTCGCTGGTTTTATTGATTTCATGGATGGCCTTGACCATGTCTTCCATATGAATGGTGGCCTTTTCGACAATCGTTTTAGCCTGCCCCATCATCGCCTTGGCCTGGCCGGCATTGTCGGCATTCTGCTTGGTCATGGAGGCCATCTCCTCCAGAGACGACGACGTCTCCTCCAGGGACGCCGCCTGCTCGGAAGTCCCCTCGGCGAGTTGCTGGCTCGCCGACGCCACCTGGCTTGAGGCCGCCGCCACCTGATCGGCCCCTTCCGAAAGACCCGTCACAACCCGGTTGATGGGGCGGGTGATGGAGGTGCTCAAAAAGATACCGAAACCGAAGGAGAGAAAGGTACCGATAAGCATTCCCCCCAGGGCGAGATACTTGTCGAGACTGGCCTTGCTTTCGGCAACATGTTCCGCGTCCTTCGCCGCCTTCAGATTGATTTGGATAAGCTCATCGAGGAGCTTCTCCGACCGGAAGAACGATTCCCGGAGCTTGCCGTTGGAAAGGGCCAGGGCCTCGTCCCTTTTTTTAGCCTTCACAAGCTCCAGAAACTGCATCACATCCACCTTCCATGCATCCCAGGCCGGCTTGAACTGCTTCCAGACAGCCTCTTCCTCCTTGGTCTGGGGAAGGGATTCGTAGATCTTCCATGCCTTGTCCACCCGGTCCCAGGCGTCGGCAGTATTTTTCATCAGGCGCTCCATAAGACTATCGCTACTCAGGAACTCCGGGATCAGAGCCGATCGTTCGAACACTCTGACGGCCGTCTGGGCCTCGTTGATTGTTTGGAGGGACTGAACGCTCGGCAGGCGAATGTCATTCACCTCCTGTAGGGCCTTTTCCGTATCGTATATCCCTTTCCAGCCCAAAAGACCGACGATGACGCAGATAAAAGCGACGATTGCAAAACCGCCGATCAACTTCATGCTCAATTTCATATTTCCCATCTCTAAATCCTTCTCATGCTATGCTGTGTTCACTGTCTCTGCTTACTGCGCGAAAGCGACATTTCAATTTACATGCCAGAGGTCCCGGCACAGACTTAACCCCGGGAAATGAAGATATCAGAATTTAATAAAGATAAGTATAAATAGATACTTAACAGTTCATCCCCAGTAGTGCCTTCCAGGAATTCTGGTGAGTTAATACGGAAATCCCCCATTGACAAAGGGGGATTTCCATGCTTCGTCGCGCCCTTGCCGGGGATGGGTGTCAGGGTGGGGATGGGCTTGATTCTAACGATTGAATGGACGCAAATATTCTTTCCAGGACGTAGTCCGGTTGCACCGGACAGTCGTCCAGACATTCCGGACTGCGTCCGGTTGAACCGGACAAAACAGGTTCCTAAGCGGAGATGGTCATCTGGTATTTTTTAAGGAGTTCATACAAGCGGGAACGGGACATGCCGGAGATTTCACAGGATTTTTTTAAATTATCTCCAGAAAGGGCCAGGAGGTGCTGAAGGTATTTCTTTTCACCCTGGGTAAGGATATCGTCACGGAAATCCTGCCATTTCGGCAGATTGGCCGCCGGAGGCGCTACCCCCCCCTGCGCCGGGGCTTCCTGCACAGTGACAGCCTGCCCTGGGGCTTCCTGCTCGGGGGCAGCTATAACTAGGTCATCCTTTCTTCTTGTATTATGCACTGTGCCACGGCGTTTAGTGGTCTCCTCCCCTGAGATCTCCTGTCCTGACTTGTCATTTCTGACCACAGATGCCCTGGCCATGTGGACACGGATACGCATTGGCAGGTGTTTGGGAACGAGGACGGAATCATAGCGGGCGGCGGCAATCATCCTGTCAAGGGCCTGGACGAGTTCCCTCACATTCCCCGGCCACTCGTAAG
>DMAT01000131.1 GCA_003451635.1 Syntrophus sp. (in: bacteria)
TCTCATTTATGACAGCGTGGGCAGTTTCAATAATCCCGCTTCTTTTTTCAAACGCCTGACGGACGGGGGAATTAAGGTTGTCGAATTTAATCCGATCAATCCGTTGAAGGCTCGTGGAAACTGGCTTCTCGCGCATCCGGATCACCGCAAAATTTTGATTGTAGACGGCAAAATCGCCATTACAGGCGGCATCAACATCAGTAGCGTTTACTCGAGCAGGCTTTCCGGGGGAAGGGTTATAGAAAAAGGGAAACCTCTACCCTGGCGTGACACGGACATTCAAATTGAAGGCCCCGCTGTGGCTGAATTCCAAAAGCTCTTCCTTGACACGTGGTCCAAGCAGAATGGGCCTAAACTATCTGGAGGGAACTACTATCCAAGGGCGAAAGAAGATGGGAATGCCCTAGTGCGAGTCGTCGGCAGTATACCAGGCTCGGACAACAGGATCATGTTTATCGTGTATGTGGCCGCCATCACCTTTGCGGAGCATTCTATTCATCTGACGAATGCCTATTTCATACCCGACGACCAGATACTGAAGGCCTTCATGGATGCAGCCAGGAGAGGTGTTGACGTCAAGATTATTCTACCCGGGACCACCGATTCCGCGGTGGCCTTATATGCAGCGCAGTACAATTATTCCGGGCTGTTGGAAGCAGGGGTGAAGATTTACGAACGCCGCAACGCCTTACTGCATGCAAAAACTGCGGTTATTGACGGTGTCTGGTCAACGGTCGGTTCCACCAACATGGACTACTGGAGCCTTTTAAGCAATGACGAGGCGAATGCGGTTGTCCTGAACCGTGATTTCGCTGCGGAAATGGAGAAGACATTTACCAAGGATATTGTGGAGTCCCATCAGATTAAAGTGGAAGAGTGGAAAGAGAGACCCCTGTTCTGGAAGATAAGGGAATGGTTTGCCCATTTGTTTATTCGCTGGCTGTAAACCGGTTAGATAGCTATGACTTTTAAAAAACTATACCTGTTCTTCTTTTCTTTGGCATTGACCATTTTCCTGCTGATTCCTGCCTTCATGGTGGATACAGGGATATCCGCAGAGAAGATACAGCAGGTATCGGACCACTTCGATGGCCTCCGGTATTTCAATCCCCATGTTCCTCAGCCTCCGCAATATACCTCGGGCCAAGCGTCAAGACGCGGCGTTTCCTGGTGGGTTTGGAACTGGATTCTAAACGATGATTGGCCGAAATGGCCTGATGTAAGGGATATTCCGCCCGGACCGCGTCCTGTCGCCCGTGTCCAGAAAGGCATGATCAGCGTGACCCCTGTCGGTCACGCCACCTTCCTCATTCAAATGGACGATCTTAACATTCTTATCGATCCCATCTGGTCGGACCGCTGCAGCCCCGTATCATGGATGGGGCCCCAAAGGTATAGTCAGCCCGGCATCCGTTTTGAAGATCTTCCCCCTATTGATGTCGTCCTGGTGTCCCACAATCATTATGATCACCTCGATCTTCCCACCCTGGAGCGTCTCGCCGAAAGGGGAACGCCGCGTTCCATCGTGCCCCTCGGGAATCTCGACCTCGTCCGGGGCGCCGGCATCCCCACTGTGGATGAGCTTGATTGGTGGGAGTCGGTCCGTGTGTCTCCAGACGTAACGATAACATTGGTTCCGGCGCAGCACTTTTCGTCACGCACCATATGGGACCGCAATATAACCCTTTGGGGAGGTTTTGTCATTTCCGGACCCTCGGGTAACGTTTTTTATTCCGGTGATACCGGTTACGGCCCCCATTTTCAAGAAATCGCCCGCCGCCTTTCACCGATACGGGTGGCACTCCTTCCTATTGCCCCCTTCCGGCCGCAAAAGCCTGAAGATCCGGCTCCCGGGTACCGATCCATTGTCCACATGGGACCTGTGGAGGCCGTCAAAGCGCACCTGGATCTGGGGGAACCCTTCACCATCGCCGCCCACTTCCAGGTGTTTCGCCTTGGCATCGAGGGATTTGATGATGCAGTGACGATTCTGGCCTCGACATTGAAGGAACATAATCTGAAGCCTGACACGTTTATCGCGCCTGTCTTTGGTCAAGCTATTATCATGCCTCCCCTGCCAAATGTATTACCGTCCCTCGTGTTAAAAGAGCATTGTGACGGAGCGAGGCTTTTCAACGGCTGCCCGCCCGTGAACATGAATCTGGAAGAGAAAGCATTATACTGACAGAAAGGCGGAAGGCCGATAGCATCCTTCATCTAATCGTAAGTTCGGCGGGTTTGAATGCTGAGCTGCGGATTGAGGAAATATTGTATGAAGAAAAAAATTACGCTATTACTCATGGTAATTTTTTTGTTGGTGGTGACAAGTGCTTATGCTCAGGACTCCCGCGAGGCGGCCAAAATCCAGCATTTAATTGCCTCCGTCGAAACTCTGAAAGGGGCGAAATTTATCAGAAACGGCAGCGAGTATGATGCCCGCTTGGCTGCAGACCACTTGCGCCTTAAGTTCAAAAATGCGGGTAAACGAGTTAGGACGGCGGAAGACTTCATCAAGTATTGCGGCTCAAAATCTTCGATAACAGGTAAGGCTTACCTGATACGGTTAACAGACGGCACTACCGTGAAAGCCGAGCTTTTTTTTAGAAAAAAGCTCCTGACTTTTGCTAAAGACAATCCATAATCCTACGTAACCATATTTCAAGGCGGCATTATGTTACCCCTCTGCCCCGCTCTATTTTTTCCCTGCCAACGAGGATCGACATGAATCAGTATTGCGCCACTCCTATACTTTCCCGCATGGGTGAATATTCAACAGGCACCCAGGTATAGGCGTTGTTTCCATCGGCCCGGATGCGGCCGATACCCGGAAAAGGCAGGTGCATACCGGCAACCAATACCTTACGTTCCGCGGCGCTCTTGAATAGCGCCTGTCGCACGGAGACGGCCTGTTTCTTATCGGTATCGTATTCAAAAGCCACGTCGGGACGGGGGAACTGGACCGCCGGGGAGTGCACCATATCACCGGTAATCAGGAGCGACTCTTTGCCGTCGCTGACTTCATAGGCCGTGTGCCCGGGTGTGTGACCCGGGATAAGGACCGCTTTGACACCCGGAACCGGCATTGCGCCGTCTCCGAAAGTCTTCCATTTCCCCAAAGCGATGAAAGGCGCAGCCAGGTCGCGGGCCATCTTGAAATACTTCCTATACTCCGCCGGTGCCATTTCCGCTACAACAGGAGATAGCCAGAAGTCGTTTTCTCCCTTGGAAACATAGACAACGGCATTCGAAAAGGCCGGTTTGTTTTCCCCATCCAGCAATCCTCCTACATGATCGCCATGCATATGGCTGATCATCACGGCATCGATCTGCGTCGGGTCGTAACCCGCCGCCTTGAGGTTCTGTATTAAGCTGCCAAGGGTCGGACCAAATAACTTCCCCGCCCCCGCATCCACG
>DMAT01000058.1 GCA_003451635.1 Syntrophus sp. (in: bacteria)
AAACGGGGTAGTCGAGCCCCAGGGAAGTGATGGGAAGGATGGAGAGGCCGCTCTCGTCGATCAGGAAGGGATACTCGTCGGCTCCGTGAGCGGAGCCGCGATATTTGATAATCCGCAGGCGGCGGGTGGAGATTTGATCCACAATGCGGAAGTCGAGGAAGATCACGCAATCGGCGACGTATTCCTCGAGCCCATAGCGGGTCAGGAGTTTGTCGCCGCTTTCCCCCGTAATGACGGCCGTCATCCCGCGGTCTTTCAACCAGAGAAAAAGCCTGCGCAGCTCTGCCCTGACGATCGCGGCATTAGACAGCCCGGAGAAAAGGACCTCTATGGTATCCAGGACCACCCGTTTCGCGCCGATGGAATCAATGGCATTCCCCAGGCGGATGAACAATCCTTCCAGGTCGTACTCGCCCGTCTCCTCAACCTCGTTCCGCTCGATTTTGACATGGTCCGTGGCGATGATTCCCCGCGCCATCATGTCCGGGAGATCAAAACCAAGGGAGCTGAAGTTCTTCGCGAGATCCGCCGGCGTCTCCTCGAAGGTCATAAAGACCCCGGGCTCTCCGTAATCCATGGCGCCCCGCATGAGAAATTCCATGGCGAAGAGTGTCTTGCCGCAACCCGGACCGCCGCAGATCAGGGTTGGCCTGCCTCTCGGAAGCCCTCCCCTCGTGATCTCATCGAGGCCCTTGATGCCCGTCGGGCACTTTTCAAGAACAAGAACATCCCGTTTCGTCTTGACCATTTTTGCCTTAGCCATCGTCACCCCCCCCTGCACCTCTAACTATCTTAAATTATTACCGATCACTAATAAGAGTAAAAATCTGATTAACTATTTCCTAACACATTCGTGCAATTTATCATGAATTATATTGCTCCGCAATAGGAAAGAGACATATTAAAAATGCAGGAGTTTATTGAGGATCATTTCCGGCTTGATGAAGAGAAGTCGGATAGTCTGTCTAGTCCCGGGTTTTTGTCTCCGGCCGGACGATCCCGAGCTTATGCATCCTCGCTCTTAATCTTGCCTTATGTCATTGTTCCGATAGTTTTACGAAAACGCGCCAGGGACAGAGAAAACAGGGCGCACCCGATCAAGACAAGGGCGATAAATTGCGGCCAGACAACTGAAAGCCCTGCACCACGATACAGGATTGCCTGGGCAAGAATGACGAAATGAGTATTCGGTGTTGCCTGCATCAGGAACTGTATGAACTGTGGCATGCTCTCCCGTGGCGTCATGGCACCCGAAAGCATCTGTAACGGCAGCAACACCAGCATCAGCAGCAATCCGAATTGAGGCATCGAACGGGCAATCGTACCGAGAAAGATACCGAGTGACGCGGTGGCAAACAGGTGCAGAGCGGTGCCGAAAAGAAATAAACTGACGGAACCTTCAATGGGCACCGAAAGCAACCCTCGCACAACGAAAATCATCGAGAAGGCCGTGCCCGCCAGGACCACCAAGGCCATGGCCCAGACCTTGCTGGTCACGATCTCGAATGGCGTCACCGGCATCGCCAGCAGGTGCTCCACCGTCCCATGTTCCCGTTCACGAATCAGCGCCGCGCCGGCAAGAATAATCGCCAGCATGGTCACGCTGTCGATGACCTGCATGATGGCGCCGAACCACGATTGGTTCAACTCGGGATTGAAACGCGCCCGCAAGTCCATATCCGCCGCTGGTGCTGTGTTTGATCGATAACCCTGCAGAAAGGTGCTTACCTCACCGCCGACGATGACCTGGATATAACCGCTGCCGGTAAAAGCCTGGCCCATGCGGGTGGCGTCCACATTGAGCTGCATCACCGGATTGCGGCCCGCCAGTACATCGCGCTGAAAACCGGAGGGGATCGTAAGGGCAAAAGTATCCAGTCCGGCATCCATCCGGGCATCCGCCTCAGACTGGGAAATCAACGCCGGCGGCATGAAATGAGGGGGATAGAAAGCGTCGGCAATACGCGTGGAGAGAGGCGATTGATCCTCATCGATAATGGCTATGGGCGCCTTATGAAGCGTTTCCGGCGTAGCCGTTCCGGCGGTGTAAACCGAAAATGTAAAAGAGAAGACAACGAGTACAATCATCATCGGGTCGCGCAGCAGGCTGCGCAATTCTTTAACACCAAGATGGAAAATATTGGCAGCGCGCATGTTCAGTGCTCCTGTTTTTTGAGCAGGACTGTCCCCAGGGCGATAAGCACGGGTATGGCAATCAACAAGGGCACGAATGAGGCGTAAAGATCGGATAGGCCCAGCGCCTTGGAGAAAGTGCCACGGGCAATGGTCAGGAAATGACCAGTTGGATAATACTTGCCGATCACGGCACCTGCCCCTTCCAGAGAGGTAACCGGGTTGATCATTCCGGAGAACTGTACGGCGGGCACGATGGTCAGTACTGCTGTACCGAATAAAGCCGCGATCTGACTCTTCATAAAGGTTGAAATCACCAGACCGATGGAAGTGGCGGCGATCACGTAGAGGAATGCGGCTGCAGCAAGGGTAAGGAAACTGCCCTTGATCGGCACGCCAAACATGAATACAGCCAGTGCCGTGAGGAGGAGGAAATTGAGCATGGCCAGCGCGATATAGGGAAGCTGCTTGCCCAGCAAAAACTCCAGCCTCGTGACCGGAGTCACATAGAGGTTAACAATAGACCCCAGTTCTTTCTCCCGCACGACCGACAGCGCGGTCAAGATGGCTGGAATCAGCATCAAAAGCAGCGGAATCA
>DMAT01000361.1 GCA_003451635.1 Syntrophus sp. (in: bacteria)
AAACTGCGGAAACTGCGGCCCCATCCCCGCCTGGAGATCCATCCCGAAACCGCCGCCAGATTCGGCGCCGCCGATAAAGACGATATTACCATCGAGACGCCCTACGGAAAAATAACCCAGAAGGCCCATCTCACCGACGGCATTGACCCCCGGGTCGTCTGCGGAGCCCACGGCTGGTGGTTTCCCGAGGGCAATCCGGAAAGACAGTTCGACTGGGACAAGGCCAATTTCAATATGCTTACCTCTGTTGGCAAACTGGGCCGGGAGTATGGAACCCCGAACCTGAAGGGGCTGCCCTGCCGGATAAGTAAGGCAAGTGCTCAGGGCTGAGGACTGAGCGATAGATAATTGATAAGTGTGAAGGAGGTCGGAGGGAACGGCGCAGCTTTCCCCGTTCCGCCTGCCGTCGGGCCGTGTTTTATCCACGAAAACACTAATTGAAGGGGGAAAAAATGGCGAATGCAGACCTGAAATCAGTCGATAAAATTGAAATCCTTTCCTTACAGGACAACTACATTGAGATGACGGCCACGGACAACAGCGCCGTCGTGACCAGGGCCATTCCTTTGAAAGAAGGATATTTCCGCCAGTCTGTCCTCGCAGAACACGGCTTTTCCGCTGTCGTGAAGACCGGTAGTAACGGCACAACGAAGACGTTCCTCTTCGATTTCGGTTTTTCCGAAGGAGGCGCCGCCTACAACGCCGGGATATTGGGGGCCGATTTATCCTCGGTGGAAGCCGTCGTTCTTTCTCATGGTCACAACGACCATACCGGGGGCTTTGAGAAGCTGACGGAGATGATCGGTAAGAGAAACATCCCCTTTGTCGTCCACCCGACGGTCTTTCGCGACCCCCGTTATCTGAAACTGCCCGTAAGGGACATGAAGATCTTCTTCTCGCCTCTGGGGAGAGGACAGATTTCCGCCGCAGGTCTGAAGCTTGTAGAATCTTCGGCCCCCTTACTTCTGCTTGACAATACGGTGCTTTTTCTCGGCGAGATCCCCCATAAGACGGATTTTGAAAAGGGTTTTCCCATCGCCCACTATCAGGAGGACGGCCAGGAGAAGTGGGATCCCATCGAAGACGACACCTCGGTAGTCATGCATCTGAAAGACAAGGGGTTGGTGGTTCTCTCGGGGTGCGCCCACGCGGGAATCGTGAACACGGTAAATTACGCCCGAGAGGTTACGGGAATAGACAAGGTCCATGCCGTCATGGGGGGCTTTCACCTCTCCGGCGCTCTCTTCGAAGGAATCATCGGCCGGACGGTCGAAGAAATGAGAAAGATCAATCCCGACTTTATCATCCCCTGTCACTGCACGGGACGCAGGGCGATCATGGAATTTGAAAAGGTCATGCCCGGCAAGTTCATCCTGAACATGTCAGGAACAAAGATGACTTTTGCCGCCTAATTAAAGAACAGTATTTGCGGAGCCCAAGAGTCTTCGACCAATAAGATGGATAAGCGCTTACAGGTGTTGAGGAAAAAGCCGGCCCTTGGGCAGGGGAGGTCCCCCGCCCAGGGGCCGATAACCAGGCGCCTGACCGGGGGGGGGAGAAGGGGTGCAGCAAACAGGTTCGAAAGATCAGTATTTTCTTGCTTTGAAGGCGTTTTTGATTGTTTCCACTGCTTCATCGATGGTCATGCCCGCCGTGTTAAGCACCAGATCATAATGCAGGGGGCTCGCAATATCCTCATGAAAAGCCTTTTTGATAAAGGCAGCCCGGTCATTCTCGGTCTTGATGATGTAGCTTTCCGCCTCTTCCGCAGAACAGCTCCGATCTTTTGCGATCTTTTGTATCCGCTGTTCCAGGGGGGCGACAAAGCGAAGACGGAAAGTCCGCTCCGGCGGCAGGATAAACTGGGCCCCCCGCCCGACGATGATAGCGTTGCCGTGCTCACCGATGGCGCCAATCACCTTGGTCAGATGTTGCAGGTAAACGTCGGGCCAGAGATGGCGGGAGGTAAAGAGCGAATTGATCCAACTATCCAGGGTGCTGACGTGTTTTTCGTCAAGGGTCTTGACGACCTTTTCACTCATGTTGGCGCTTTCCGCCACCCGGGAGATGATCTGCCCTCCCATTAGATCCATTTTGAGATCCTTGGCAAGTTTTCGGGAAACCTCGCTGCCCCCGGCCCCCGGGTCACGGGAAACGGTAATTGTGGGCCGCGGCTTGATCGCCCCTTCTTTGCGCCACTTCTCCAACTGTTTATCAACAAGACTGTAATCAACATCCGCGTCCTTGATGGCGTAATCTCTTGTAAAATCAGGGCAATGAATGTTAACTCCTCCGTGTTGTGTGATAGAGAACCTTTTCTGACAGTGCTCTCGCCAGGCGCAGATGATGCATAGCGTCTTTTCCATTCCCATAATCAATAACCCCCTTTCATCAGTTTTTCCCCATTGCTTCAAAACCAGCGACAATATCCAGGAGCTCTTCCGTAATCGTCATCTGTCGCTGGCGGTGAAAATGGACATGGAGTTCTTCCAGCCGTTCCTCGATATTCTTCTCCGCATTTTGCATAGCCGCCAGCCGGCTGGCGTTTTCACTGGCCAGCGAATTGGCGAAGGCCTTGTAGATGGAAACGAACAGGTATTCTCTGATCATGGACCGGAAGATGTCCTCCCATTCCATGGTGAACAGGGGAAGGGTCCGGGACTCCCATTTCTGTCTCTGCAGATTCATAAGCCAGGCCCTGTCCACGGGAAGGAGCTTCAGCAATCGGG
>DMAT01000296.1 GCA_003451635.1 Syntrophus sp. (in: bacteria)
AAGCGGCCGGGGGACTTTTACCTATGAACACTCCCATTACGAAGAGTGTCCGGCCCACATCGTCGACAAGATTGTCGCGGAATCGAAGAAAAGGGAAGAAACAGAGAAATAATGATCCGGGCGGCAGTCATCACCGTGAGCGATAAAGGCTCCCGGGGGGAAAGGATAGACCTGAGCGGTCCCGAGGCGGTTCGCCTTTTGGAGGCTCAGGGAATCCGGGTTGCCTGCACCCTTGTCGTTCCCGATGAGCCGGACGAAATCAAAGCCGCTCTCATTGACTGCGCCGACAGGCTCGGGCTGGAGCTGATTATCACCACCGGCGGCACCGGCGTTACCCCCCGGGATCTCACACCCGATGCAACCCGGGAAGTTCTTGAAAAAGAGATTCCCGGCATGGCCGAGGCCATGCGCCGGGCCAGCATGGCCAATACGCCCCACGCCATGATCTCCCGGGCGTTGGCAGGCCTCCGCGGCAAGACCCTGATCATCAACCTTCCCGGCAGTCCGAAAGGGGTCCGGGAAAACCTGGCCGTCGTCCTGCCCGCCATCCCCCATGCCGTCGAAAAGATCCAGGGCAGCGATACGGATTGCGCATCCTGAGAACAACCAACGTCACAATTTATTTATTTACACCCCCTCTGATTCTGATAAGGTGAAACGATGAACAATGAAAATGGGCCGGACAAGATAAACCTCTACGCCTCCCTGATCGAGCAGTCCAACGACGCCATCTACCTGTTGCTGGACGGGCGCTTTGTCTTTGTCAATCAGAGCTTTGTCAATCTGTTTCGGATAACCAGGGAAGACATCTATCAACGGGATTTCGACTGCCTGCTCCTCGTGGCCCCGGAGAGTCAGGCCCTTATTCGCGACAGGATTTTAAAAATAAAGAAAAAAGAACCCCTTGATGCCAAATACACGTTTAACGCCCTGACCAGGGACAACCGCCTGCTCCATCTGGAGGCGTCGGTATCCTATATCCCCTACGAAGGCCAAACGGCCACCTGCGGCGTCCTGCGGGATATGACCGAGCGCATGGAAATGGAAGAGGCCCTGAAAAAAAGCGAGGATCGCTTTTCCAAGGCCTTCCATGCCGGCCCGGCGCCGGCCGTTATCAGCACCGCTGCCGAGGGCCGTTACCTCGCCGTTAACGACCAGTGGTACTCCATGACTGGTTATGCCCGTGAGGAAATGATCGGCCGCACCGCCCATGAGCTCGCCATCTGGCCCTACCCGGAAGAAAGGGCCGCCCTGCTCGACAAATTTCTCTCCGCAGGCCGTTTTCGCGATGAAGTGATTCACCTGCGCACCAAGGCGGGAGACATCAGAGAAATCATCTGCTCCGCCGAATTCATCAACTACGAAGGGGAGCAGGTCGTCCTTTCGCTCTTTCAGGATATCACTGAGAGCAGGCAAGTGGAGGCGGCTCTCCGGGAAAGCGAGGAATTGTACCGGACAGCCCTGGAAAAATCCAATGACGGCGTCGTCATTATCAGGGGCGGTTTTTATTTATACTTCAATCCTACCTTCCTCGCCACCATCGACAGGAAGGCAGAAGAGGTCCTGGGCAAATCCTTTGGTGACTTCATCCATCCCGCGGACCGGGACAGGGTGCGGGAATACCATCAGAAGAGGCAGCAGGGCCATCCGGCGCCGACCCGCTACGAACTCCGCGTCTTGAAGCCCGATTCCTCCCTCATCTATCTCGATATCTCCACGGTGGAAATCATCTACCAGGGCGAAAAAGCCGTCCTTGCTTATGTAAAGGACATCACCGAGCGAAAACAGTCGGAACGGACCCTCCGGGAAAGCGAGGAGAGATACCGGACCATTCTCGAGGGGATCGAAGACGGTTATCAGGAAGTTGATATCAAGGGAAATTTCACATTTTTTAATGAATCCTTCCGCAAGATCTTCGGCTACAACAAAGAAGAACTCCTGGGCACCAACTTCCGGAGTTATGCCGCTGATGAGGAAACGGCCGAGCGGGTCTATGGCGCCTACAATGAGATGTACCAGACGGGTAAGCCCATAAAGAGATTTGAATGGGATATAATCACCAAGGAGGGCGTCAGAAGGACGATTGAATTTTCCGCCTCCCTCCTCCGTGATGAAGAAGGACACCGCCGCGGGTTCATGGGGATCGTCCGGGACGTTACGGACAGAAAACAGATGGAAGACCAATACCGGACCATGGCCGATAGCTCCCAGACCGGGGTTTACATCGTCCAGGACAGCAAGATCTGTTTTGTCAATCCCCATATCGCCGATTATTCCACCTATCCGGAAGCGGAACTCTTAGGGGAACGGGTTCTCAATTTCGTCCATCCCGAGGATCGGGAACTGGTGCGGGAAAAGGCCAGAAAGATGCTCGCCGGAGAGTTGACCTCTCCCTATGAATACCGGATCGTTACTAAGGACAATCAGGTAAAGTGGCTGATGGAAACGGTCACCCCTATTACCTATCGCGGGCGGTCGGCGGTGCTTGGCAACACCATGGACATCACCCAGCAAAAAGAGGCCGAAAAAGAAAGACACCGCCTCGAAGGGCAACTCCTCCGGGCTCAGAAGATGGAGGCCATCGGCACCCTTGCCGGCGGTATTGCCCACGATTTCAACAATCTCCTTATGGGCATTCAGGGTTATGCCTCCCTCATGCTCTTGCGCATGGAGCAGGGACACCCTCATTACGAAAAGCTGAAGGCAATTGAATCGCAGGTGCAAAGCGGCGCCGATTTAACGAAGCAATTGCTGGGATTTGCCCGGGGCGGCCGCTACGAGGCCAAAACAACTAATCTGAATGATCTGATCAAAAAAACCGTCGCCGTATTTGGGAGAACGAAAAAAGAAGTCCGAATCCATGAAAAATACGGGGAACATCTTTGCACGGCCACTGTAGATCAGGGACAGATTGAGCAGGTTTTGCTGAATCTGTTTGTCAACGCCTGGCAGGCTATGCCCGGGGGGGGCGAGCTGTACATTGAGACGAGTAAAGTCATCCTCGACAGCAACTATGTCAAGGCCTATGACACAACACCCGGTG
Source organism: Syntrophus sp. (in: bacteria) (assembly GCA_003451635.1). Lineage (GTDB taxonomy): Bacteria > Desulfobacterota > Syntrophia > Syntrophales > UBA8958 > UBA8958. The sequence continues at coordinate 3,044 of DMAT01000296.1, forward strand.
TTTACATCAAGGTGTCGGTGACCGACACGGGGGTGGGAATGGACGAAAAGACCCGCCAGCGGATATTCGACCCCTTTTTCA
>DMAT01000168.1 GCA_003451635.1 Syntrophus sp. (in: bacteria)
GCACGGTGCTGCCGCTCTTCGCCGGAATTTATACAAGAGGCGCGGGGATCGGACCGGCAACGGCATTTTTGTATTCAGGCCCGGCCATTAATGTTCTGGCCATTATCCTGACGGCCAAGGTGCTGGGATGGAAAATCGGTCTCGCCCGCGCGGTGGGGGCGGTTTCCTTTTCCGTCATTGCCGGGTTGATGATGGCGTTTATCTACCGGAAGGACGACGCTAACCGGACAGCCGGGCAGCTCTATATTCCCGATGCAGATGAAAAAACCCGCTCCCTCTGGCAGGATGGCGCTTACATGCTGACCATGGTGCTCATCCTCGTTTTTGCCGCCTTCGCCAGGCCGACAGACGGCGATGCTCCCATCTGGAGCGCCCTTTTCGCCGCCAAGTGGTATGTTACGACAGCCCTGCTGGTCGTGCTGGCGGTGATGCTGAAAATATGGTTTACAAAGGAAGAGTTGGGGAATTGGGTGCAGGCCACCTGGGAATTCATGAAGCAGATCTTCCCTCTCCTTATTGCCGGCGTAATGGTGGCGGGCTTTCTCCTGGGCCGTCCCGGTCATCCGGCGTTGATTCCGGACCACTTCATCGTTTCCCTGGTGGGCGGCAATTCCCTCTGGGCAAATCTGTTTGCCTCTGTTTCCGGCGTCTTGATGTATTTTGCCACCTTAACGGAGGTGCCAATTTTACAGGGTTTGATCGGTTCCGGCATGGGTCAGGGACCTGCCCTGGCGTTACTGCTGGCCGGACCTGCCCTGTCCCTGCCCAGCATGATCGCCCTTGCCGGCATTATGGGCCTGAAAAAGACCATGACCTATTGCGCAATTGTTGTGGTTCTTTCCACCGTAGCCGGGATGGGATACGGCTGGCTCATGGCCTGAGGAGTTTTAAATGCGGGAAAGCGATGTGACGCAAATCAGGATCAACGGCAACCTGATCGGGATTGTCGGGCTAAAGCAGGTGATGGAAACACTGGCCGGGGGTGACGCCTACCCCGCTGACGACGAGCTGGGTAAGGAAATCCTGAAACGGGTGTCCGAGAAGAATTACATTCCCTCCCGGGTGAAGGAACTGTACATGGCCGCATTTATAAGGGAATTTCGGAAACATCTCGGGGAACCAGTTGATGAGGCGCCCCCGGTAGGGCTGCGCGTCCTTGTCCTCGGCCCTGGCTGCGCCCAGTGCAGCCGTATGGAGATGGACGTTCGGGAGGTTATGGCGGAAATGAAACTGCCGGGGGAATTGCTCCATGTAACGGACTATAGCGAAATCGGCAAGTATGGTGTCATGGGTGTCCCCGCACTGGTCATCAATGACAAGGTCGTTTGCGTCGGGGCGACCCCCCACCGGAACAAAATCAAAGAATGGCTGATAGAGGCAGGGGAGACCCTCCCTTCGACAAAGCCCAATTTATGAGGAGGAAATACACATGGATATTAAGGTTTTAGGACCCGGTTGTGCAAGGTGCGTCGCCGTCGAGAAACTGGTCAAAGAAGCCCTGGAAGAACTGAAGCTCGATGCAACCATGGAAAAGGTCACGGATATCAAGAAATTCGCAACCTATGGCGTCTTTATGACCCCCGCCGTGATTATCGATGATCAGGTCAAGTGCTCCGGCAAGATCCCGACCAAAAACGAAGTCATATCATGGCTTAAAAGATAGCCGGAATGGTGCCGACAAGGATATGGCCATGACTGAAAAAATCATCATCTACGGAACAGACACCTGACCCTTCTGCAACCAGGCTCGGGAGGCCTACGGGGACAGGGCGACCTATATCAATATCCATGACGATCCTGCCAAGCTGGCGGAGATGCTGGCCCTGTCGGGGGGCAAAAAGCAGGTTCCCGTGATCGTGGAGGGAGTTAAGGTAACCGTCGGCTTCCACGGAGAAGCAACCCTGCGGGGCGCCGTTCCCCTTTTTGGCGGCACTTGACCGGTGAATAAGGCCCCTCGTTGAGGAGCCCAAACAATAAAAACACAATGGGGGTGATGCCCCCAGATGAATTGAAAAGATGGGTATTATGGACTTTCAAAGCATTGAAGAAACCTTGGAGAAACTGAGACAGAATAGCTATATCAGCTCCCTGGAGATCGCCACCATAGTGTTCCTTGCCAGCGCCACCGGCAAGCCCCTCCTCATCGAAGGCCCCGCGGGAGTGGGAAAAACGGAACTGGCGAAGACAGTGGCCCGCGCCCTGGGACGGGAGCTTATCCGCCTCCAGTGTTACGAGGGCATTGACGAAGCCAAGGCCATCTATGAATGGGAATATGCCAAGCAGCTTCTCTACACCCAGATGCTCAAGGAAAAGATCCACGATATCATTGACGGGGAGGACACCCTGTCCACCGCGGTGAAGAAGATCAGCGCCCAGGAGAACGCCTTCTTTTCTGAGCATTTTATCCAGCCCCGGCCCCTCCTAAAGGCGATTACCTCCCCGGAACCGGTCGTTCTCCTCATTGACGAGGTGGACAAATCGGACCCCGAATTTGAGGCCTTTCTCCTGGAGTTGTTGAGCGACTATCAGATTTCCATCCCCGAGTTAGGGACCATCCGGGCCAAGTACATTCCCTTCGTGGTCCTGACCTCTAACAGTTCCCGGGAGATGAGCGACACCCTGAAGCGCCGCTGTCTCTACCTCTACATCGACTACCCGAGCCCGGAGCGGGAAAGGGAAATTGTTGTCCTTAAGTATCCCGGCATCGACGAGCGCCTCGTGGAAAAGATCGTCGCCGTAGTGACGGACATCCGCAGCCTCGATATGAAAAAGAAGCCTTGCATCTCCGAGACCCTGGACTGGACGCGCTCTCTCCTGGCCCTCCGGGCGACAGACATTCCCCTGGAACTGATCATCAGGACGTTGAATGTGCTCTGCAAACACCGGTCCGATCTCGATTTGGTTAAGGATCACCTCCGGACAAAAGAGGGATTGAACAACCCCCGTCAGGATAAATAAACAGCGTAACACGGGAATGGTCAAGGCAATCATCCAATTCGCCCAAATCTGCCGGGCGGCGGGAATCCCCGTTTCCCCGGCGGAAGTCCTCGACGCGGTGGGACAAATGGAATGGATCGATCTGTCTGAGGAAGGGCAGTTCAAAACCGTCCTCAAGGCCAATTTCATCAAAAACCACTATGATCAGGGTACCTTTGCGGGGCTTTACGACTTCTTTTTCCATCGTTTGCCGGGGATGGGGCAGGGTGAGCGAACCCCGGCGGCCAGGGAAAACCTCTTAAACCTTCTGGACGCTCCTGGAGACGGATCATCGGGAGGAGAAGACTTCCAAGCCCTGATGGACCTCCTGGCCCGTGATCCCCTGAGTTATCTCGACCTGCTTCTGAAAATGCAAGGCGCCGATCTGGATATCCCCGAGGTTGACATGTCGCGGTTTTCTGCTTTCGGGGAGGGAACCTTTTCCCCTGCCGGCCGCAAACGCATGCAGGCGCGGCTCCGGGAGCTGCTCTCCAAAAACTTCCCCTCCGGGGATGAGTCACTGCGCTTCTGTCTCCAGGAATATCTCCTCGATGTCCTTCCGGAAGGGGCTCAGGCAGGAGATGGGAACCGTTCACATCCCGATCTTCCCGCCAATTTCCGGCCCGGTGCGAAGCGATCAGGCCCGACGAATCTTGGGGAAGTGCCCTTTCAGCATCTCACGGCGGCGGAAGCCAAGGCGGTGCACGACATCATCTCCCGCCTGGCAGGTAAGTTCAAGGACCGGATCATCCGCCGTTATAGTCGCAGCAAAAAGGGGGCCGTCGATATCCGGCGAACCATCCGCAAATCAGCCCAGTATGAAGGCGTGCCGATGAAATTGGCCTGGCGCCGCCGCCTGCCCCAAAAGCCAAAGATAGTAGCCCTCTGCGATGTTTCCTATTCCGTCTGGGCGGCTGTTCCCTTCATGCTGAATATCCTCTATTCCCTCCAGGACTGCTTCCGTCAGGTAAAAAGCTTCGTCTTTATCGCCCGG
>DMAT01000062.1 GCA_003451635.1 Syntrophus sp. (in: bacteria)
TACCTTGATTTCGGCGATTTCAAAGCGGTCTGTGTCTTCTGCGCCCCTCTGCGCCTCAAGGTGATTCAGTACGGTTTCAGCCGCCTTCAAGCCATCCGGATGTCCCATGAGGAGCAGACGGTCTGCTGGAAAAATCCTGAAGTCCGGCTTCGGCTCGTGTACGATGCGCCCCCCGCGACTGACCGCCAGAACAGATATACCCGAAGCCGATAACGGGAGTTCTAGTAGGGTCTGCCCGGCGGCCGAAGCATCCGAACGAATACGCAACTCGAGAAATGAGACAGGCCAATCCACACTTTCCGGCAGAAAGTCCATCGCATAAGTCAGCGCGTCGGCCGCTTGTTCCGTTGCATCCTTAAAAGGCCGAAATACCAAATTGGCGCCGGCTTTTTCGAACTCAGCGGCTTCCTGGCTGTTTGTCGCCGTCAAGGCCACCTTTCCGGTATAACCGTCCTTTTTGAGATTGTGGATAAGCGCCAGGTTCATCTCTCTGGAAAGAACGGCGCTGATAACCCATCGTGCCTTTTTCAACGGCAATTGCTCATGCATCTCCGGGTCCGCCATGTCCCCGTAAAGAACAGGCACCCCTCTCTTGCGCCACTTATCCAAGGCGCCGGGGTCGAAGTCGATCCCTACAATGGCATTTTTCCGCCGTAGAAGGTGTTCCATCAGCCCGCTGCCATAGTTGCCCAAACCGACCAGAATGACGTCGACCGCTTCCGTTTCCGGGAGGGTGCATATGGCCGCCTCCCGGTAAGGATTACGCCTTTCGAAAATCTTCAATGGGGAGGATAGAAAGCGATACAGCGGGTAGGAATAGAGGATCATGTAGGTGGACAGGAATATGGTTATCACCCCCACGAGGGTGATAAGTCCCATCGTTTCTTTGTTAATGTGGCCGATACTCAACCCCAACGCCGCTACGATAAGCGAAAATTCACTGATTTGGGCCACCGTGAGACCGGCGAGAAAACTGGTGCGACGGCGATATCCCATGACTCCCATGATGACCAGAACAATGAGCGGGTTGCCGACGAGGACAAAGATGGAAAAAACAAGCGCTGCGCCCAATTGAGAGCCCACCATGGACAAATCTAATCGTGCGCCAAGATCGATGAAAAAAAACAGAAGGAGAAAATCCCGAAGGCCTGTGAGCCGCGCGCCAATCGAATCCCTGAAGGCAGTGGAAGCCAGTGAGACGCCGGCCAGAAATGCTCCGACCTCCTTGCTGAATCCCAACAGCTCACTGCCCGCTCCAAGAAGGACCGCCCATGCGATTGCGAATAGAGTTAACAGTTCCAGCGAATGCGCGAGACGCTGGGTCAGGTACGGGATGACATATTTCATCAGCAGAGCGACCGCACCCAACAGTCCCACTCCTTTTGCGACGATCATCAAGAGCATGAGGTATCCCGAATCCTCCCCGCTAACGGATGACCCCAATGTCGTCAGGACGACCAGCGCCAGAATGGCGGCGATATCCTGAACAATCAGAAATCCAAGAGCAATCTGCCCATGAAGAGAGTCGATTTCTTTTTTGTCCGATAGGAGCTTTACGATGATGATCGTACTTGAAAATGTAAGCGCGACTGAGACATAGGCGGCACTGAGGTATGACATGCCCATGACGACGGCGATGACAAACCCGATAATCGACGTAAACACGATTTGACCAAGGCCGGTCGCCAGGGCGACAGGACCGGTGGTCCGAATCAGATTCAGATCTAGTTTGAGACCAACGATAAACAGCAGCAGAGCTATGCCGATATGGGCCAGAAGCTCAATCTGCTCATAGCTTTGTATGATGCCAAGAAACGAGGGCCCGGCCAGAATGCCCGTTGCCAGAAACATGATAATCAAAGGCTGACGCAATTTTTGCCCGACAATTCCAGTCAAAGTTGCGAGCCCTAAAATAGCGGCGATTTCCACAAAAGCATTCCCGTTAACCATTCTCTGCATATCCTCTCGTGATCTGCGGCGTCAATCTGTGCGACTCCGTGTCGCAGCACATCGCCTCTCAAAGTTGAACTCGGAACAAACAATGTCCTTTCCGTTCTTCTCTGTGCCACTGACAGTTGTCAAGCCCTATCAAAAAGTTATGCGCTGGTAGCTCCCCTGCTATTTTGCAATTTGGCTTTTTATTACTTTGGCTCCAGGTACTCTTCCATCTTCTCGTAACCTTTATTAACCTTGGATTTAAAATCATCACGGCCCTTTTTGTATGTTTTCACCCATTCCTCCATGGCCTTCTTCCCTTCCTCAGGAAACCACTTGTTCTGATCCATCCACATGCCGATCATCTTTTCTGCCTGATCTTGCATGATCAACATGGCCGAGAATGATCGCTGAAAAGCCATCTTGTTGAAATCGAACATCTGCTTTGGGATCTGCTTTGGATCCATTTTGTTTCCTCCTTTTTTTATTTTCAAGTCAATGTAGCAAACTTAAGTGCGCCATCAGATACTGATTGCCGTTCTAACGTTGGATGTTCGTCAAAATTAATGGTACATTCCAGGAAGGAGAGAGTACAACCTCTCACTGAAAAAATCATACTCAAAAATCTGCATGCTTCAACCCGTATAATTGATCCGGGACCGACCATCACACCTCCGGATAATTGCTGTCAATACATCATCAGTAAACATGGTAAAACATTATCCCGTTATTTGTGCAATTGCGGGTATAATATTTTTACACATTCCGGACAGATTCCATGGCTGAAGTCTGCTTCCGAGTGATCTCTTATATATTCCTCCATCTGAGTCCAATAGCCATCAAGATCTCGAATCTTTTTACATGAAGCGCAAATCGGCAGGAACCCGCGGAGCACTCGTGTTTCTTGTAATGCCTTTTCACGATCCCCAACGGCCTTTTCGTGCTTTTCATCGCTTATTTTTCTTTTCCAGCCGAGTAAGGCCGTCATCCATATGGCAAATAGCGCCAGGCTGCGATTGGAAATGACTTTCCACATTTCAGGAACTGCAGGTTGATAGAAAAAAACACCAATGGTGAGCAAGGAACAAGCGACAGCCATAAAAATAATAAAGGACTTCCGTGGCGACCACAAAGAAATCCATATGACCATAACGTATAGAACATCGATGGCAACACCCAGCGGAATCGCTAGATCGGCCAATAGGATCAAAAAAGTAAGCGCACAGCAGACAAAATAAACACCGACAGTATTTCGATATCCAGCACCTGTTTGATCATTCGTGGCTTTTTCTGGCATAGCAACTCCTTAAATTGATAAGACATTGATCCTGGAATGATAGAGTTTAGATGGGCTGTTTTCTCGTGTCAATTGATATACCTTGATAATAAAAATTGCAATTTTTTGTTTCTATTGTCATTGTCCTCAAACTTTGTCTTTTCATATGATGTAAAGGAAAGTACCACATCCGGTCTCTCCCATTGGAGGGGGAGAAAATTAGGATGTAGTGATTTCAGTGCTCCGGTTGGAGGAGCTTGAAATTCGTGGGCGGCTCCTGGCGGCGGACGGCACGGGTGTCCAGGAGTTCATATAGGATTACCTCCATGACCCGCCAAACCTTGACACCGCTCCGGATGCAGCCGGTGATAGTCTCCTCCCGGCGGCCGCAGGCCATGTGCATGTGGAGGACAGGGGCGCCGTCTTCGTCGGGGAAGACGGTTCCTGTCCCCGCTACTTCGTGGGCATTGGCGAGGATATGGGTCATGGGGATCACTGGTAGGACGCGGTCCTCCTGGGGGCCGACAACCAGGGTACTGCCTTCGTCAGCCCCTCCAATGATAATAAGGGCCGCCGCCCGGATGTTGTGTTCCCGGGCGAAGGCCTCGATGATTTCATGAACGATCTCGCCGTCCTCCAGTCGGAGGATAAAAACCCTGCCGATCTTTGCTTCTTCGTATTTCATGGCCGGGACTATTCCCCGTACATGCCGTCGATGGCATCTCGGTATTTTTCGTTGATGACCTTGCGCTTGAGCTTCATCGTCGGGGTCATCTCGCCGTCCTCCTGGGTAAATTGTTTGGCCATCAGCTTGAACTTCTTGACCTTTTCAAAACCCGCCAGTTCCTTTTGATTCTGTTCGATCCGATCATGATAAAACTGAACGATATCCGGGTGCTGGATAAGATCTTCCCGGGAGGTCCAGGAGATGTTGTTGCTCCTGGCATAATCCTCCAGGGCATCGAAAGCGGGAACGATGAGGGCGGCGACGTATTTGCGCTGGTCCCCGATGATGGAGATCTGCTCGACGAAATGATCCTTGCCGATCGTTGTTTCGATGAGCTGGGGGGCGATATACTTGCCTCCCGAGGTCTTCATCAGGTCCTTGATCCGGTCGGTAATGGTCAGGTAGCCGTCTTCGAGAATGCCCACGTCGCCCGTCTTGAACCAGTGGTCTTCGAAGACCTCCGCCGTTGCCTCCGGTTTCTTGTAGTAACCCTTCATGACCGTTTCGCCCCGGACAAGGATCTCGCCGTTGGGGGCGATTTTCACATCGACGCCATAGATGGCTTTCCCCACCGTTCCGGGTTTGTAGAAATACTCCTCATGGCAAGTCACCGTCGCCGTTGTTTCCGTCAGGCCATAGCCGTATTTGATCTGAATGCCTACGGAATGGAAAAATTCCTCGATCTCTTTGGAAAGGGGCGCCCCGGCGCAGGGGAAAAAACGGATTCTTCCTCCTACGACGCCGCGCAGTTTCCCGAGGACGAGTTTGACGGCGATCTTGTGTTTGAGCTTGAGATCCCAGGGGACGGATTTTTTCTCTTTTTCCCGCGTATAAACCTGCTCGCCAAGCTCTACGGCCCAGTTGAACAGATTCTTTTTCGACGGCGTGGCTTTTTCCAGCTTTTCGAAAACAGCGGCGTAGATCTTTTCATAGAACCGGGGAACGGCGCACATGATCGTCGGTTTGACCTCCTGGAGGTATGTTACGATCTTGGCGGTGTCGTCACAATAAGTGATAACCATGCCGGAGCCCATGGCGAAGTAGTTCCATGCCCTTTCAAAGACATGACTTAAAGGGAGGAAGCACATGGATATATCCTGGTCGCTGACGGCGAGGCGCTTGTTGTGGGCCTGAAAGGAAAAGTAGAAGTTGGAGTGGTTGAGCATGACGCCTTTGGGCTCCCCCGTAGTGCCGGAGGTGTAAATCAGGGTGGCAAGCTCGTTCATGTCGGCCTTCTTAAGTATTTCTTCCAGTTCCTGATCTCG
>DMAT01000340.1 GCA_003451635.1 Syntrophus sp. (in: bacteria)
CATCAAATGTCAATAAGTAAGCCTGACCCCGTTACATCGTTCCGCCAGTTTCAAAAGCTCCGGCAACCGCCCGGATGCGGCTGCCATCCGGCACAGATTCTCTATGCCCTGGGGAATATGACCCAGAAAAGCCTCCTTCCCCTTTTTCAATCCTAAAAAGCCGAAGGCCCCCAGGGCCTGCATGAGCCGCTGGGCGGAACCATCCAGAAAACCTTCCCGGAAGGGCGTCCAGTCCAGATCCAAGGGGAGCAGTTCATGGGCATAGCGGAGGAGCTCATCCCGCTCCTCCGCGGTGAGGGGGACATAGGGGTCGCACAGCAGGGACCCCAGGTCATAGAAAAGCGACCCCCGGCGGAGGCCCTGAAAATCGATAAAGACCGGCCCCCCCCCGCAGATCATGATATTCTGGGATTGGAGATCCCGGTGGACAAGGGCTTTTCCCGCCCCCAGCAGCCGCCCGGTCAGGGCTGCCAGCTCCTCCCCCAGGGCTGCCCCCTCCAACTCCGTGAGATTTATCCGGCAGACGTCCCGGACAAACTGTTCCAGAAAATAGTCGTGTTCCCAGCGGTAGAGCTCCCGGTCGTATCCCTTCATTATCCTGGGAAGAGATGCGGCAATATTTGCGGGCGGCCCGTCCTTTCCCTTGCTTGGAGAACACTCGGCAAAGGTATGAAGGGGGCTGATTCTTTGCAGGACCTTCCGGTACAGGCCGCGGCGAACCTCCCAGGGTTCATGCCGGTAAGACCAGAGATCCCGGTCCCCGAGATCTTCCATGAGGACGAAGCCCAACTCCCGGTCATGCCCATAAACCGCCGGGACGGGAACCCCCAGGGCGGCGAGAAAAGCGGCAATATCGACCCAATAGGAATTCTCCTCCTGCTGACGACCATAGGCCATGAAGAGGAAGCTTTTGTCATCCCCCACCGTCAGGCGATAAAAGCACCGGTCCGAGCCGCCTTTCATAATCGCCTTCAGCGCCATTCGCCCCGCCGCCTCCCCGGCAATACCGAGGATCTTACGGGCATAGGCGATAAATGTATTTTCAGTATGCCTCATCGTGAGAGTGTTTCCTCATTGTTCAGGGCTTCGTAGATCTCCGGAGTCCCGATATCGTTCCACTGCCCCGCATCGATCACGACTCCCGCCACCGCCCCCGGCGCCTCCCGGATCATGTCTATGAATAGGGGGATGATATCCTGCTTGGCCCCCGGTTTCAGCCTTTTCAGGAGCGTTTTTTCGATAATGTAAACCCCCGTAAACAGGCAGGCCTCCACCCCGGGATTTCCGAGGACCTGACGGAAATCGCAGATGGCGCCGCGGGCATCAAGATTCACATTCCGGGGCTGACCTTGAGTCCGGAGGGCGAGGGTGGCCTCCTTCCCGGCCCGGGAATGGTGATCCATAAGCTCCGCGAGGGGGATATCAGTCAGGATGTCACCGTTGTAAACCATGAGCGGCTCGCCGTCATCGATAAGGCTTTCGATGTTTTTCAATCCTCCCCCCGTATCAAGGAGGTCCGGCTCGTGGCGGAAAAGAATCGGGACGCCGCGCCAGGCGTGCCCCGGGAAGACCTGCTCATATACCTCGGCGCAGTGGTGGGTATTGACAATGAACCGCTCGATCCCGGCCTGCCGGAGATGGTCCATGGCGTACGTAATGATCGGACGGCCCCGCAGGGGCAAGAGGGGCTTGGGGCAGTCCCGCGTCAGCGGCATCAGGCGCGTCCCCAGACCCGCTCCGAGTATAAAGGCCGTTTTTATTGGCTTTTCAGATCCTGCCGGCTTTTTCATGAGAGGCCCTTTAACACACAAGCGGCGCCCCTGACCAGATCATTATTCCAATAATGGTAGATTCGTATTTTACCGCCAGTGAACCATGGGCAGGCCCGGAACCGGGGAGGGAAAATACGGGATGCGAGTGCCCTTGAGGCTGCCGATATAGGCCGTGCGCAGATCGGCGCCGCCGAAGGTGATACTGGCAAACCACGGGGCTATCGTCCCGCCGGCGGCAAGCATCATCTCCGGGGTAAGGCGATCTTCGACAAAGGCCTTTTCCATGGCCAGAGAAGCCGCCTCATTCCCGTCGTCAAGTATGATGTGGAAATCTCCGTCGGGGGTTAAGAAAAAGAGCTGATCCGCCATCACCAGGGTTCCCCATAGATTCCCGCAGGCGTCGAAGGCAATGCCGTCGGGGAAACCGAACCGGCCCAGCTTGGAAGGGCCGAATATTTCCCGCCCCGACAGAGATCCGTCCGCCCCCACCTTCATGCGGGAGATGCACTGTCCCGTAGTCTCGATGATATACAGGTTTTCTTCCCTGGCATCCAGACGGATTTCATTGGTAAACCGAAATCCGTCGGCGACGATCCTGATCCCCTTTTCATCCGCCAGGGCGATATATCCGTCGGCGACGTTGGGACTCATCGCCTTCATCCAGTTCTGGATGCGCGTGGATACGGTCAACCAGATCCGGTTTTTGCTATCCCGGAGGACAAAATTCACCTTGCCGATGGGTTTCCCGTCAATCCGGTCGTGGAGAGTTCTGGTTCCCCCGTCTCGCGTCATTACTTCGAGCAGGTCGGTACCAAAATTGGAGATTAAAATATCCCCGTTTTCCGCAAAGGCCAATCCATTGGGCAATGTCCCCTGGGTAAAGCGGCTCGCCTCATCGGCCGTTTCCTGGAAGGCGGCGGCAAAGGCCTGGGTAACTATTTCCTGCCTTCCATCGGGCGTGATTTTTACCACTCCCCCCCGGGCATCGGCAGTCCAAAGGGTGCCGTCCGGCTCCGCGAGAATACATTCCGGACGCTGCAGATCATGGCCTACATATCTGATCTCAGCACGATCGACCAGAAATCCTATCATCGGGTTCCTTGTCACGGCACACCTCCCAAATAAATCAAAAAGCGCCTTCCATGGACCGTTTTAGCATCCGGCAAAGCGTCACATTCATAAGTACGCCGACTATTTTTCTACCAAATTCCCGGAGGAAGGTCAACAGTCTTTCCAGGCGGAAATCAGCTGCCTCATTAATAAATATTACCGAAGAAGCTGCAAAGAAAAGTAATCTATAAAAGTAACCTATAAAAGGCTTGACAAGGAGAAACAACCCGTGCATACTACCTCCGTAGTAAAGAAGACCGCCCCGGAGGTTTCATCAGCCATCTCAAAGAGAGGACGGACATGGAACAAGGATTTGGCGACATATTCCAGGCTACGGTGGAGGCCTTGAACAGCATGGGCCTTACGGTCTATGAAGCCAAAGCCTATATAGCCCTCCTCCAGAAACACCCCTCCCACGGCCATGAAATAAGCCGCCACTCCGGCGTCCCGGGCCCCAAGATTTACGAAACCCTGAACCGCATGATGCAAAAGGGACTGGTCGCCGTTTTAAATACGGACCCCCAGATGTATTCCCCCTTGCCGTACCACGAATTCCTCGCCCGCAAAAAGAAAGAGTTCAAGGTCNNCGAGCAGATCTTAACCGCCAATATCGAAAAGCTTTCCATCCCCCCCACCGACATCACCGTCTGGCAATTGACAGACCACAGCATCCTGATCGGCAAGGCACGGGAACTAATCGACGGGGCGAGAAAAACCGTCTTGATGAGCCTTTGGCAGCAGCAGGGAACGCTCCTGGAAAAAAGTCTTGCCGCGGCCGGACAACGGGGAGTTAAGATCATTTCCATTCAGTTCGGACAGTCAAGCGTAGAAATCGGCAAGGTTTTTCATCATATCCAGACAGATACGGTTTACGAACGTCATAACGGGGAATTGACGATAGTCGTCGATGAATCCATCGGCCTGTTCATGGCCCAACCGCCGGGCCAGGAATGGAACGGTTTCTGGACAACCAACCCCGGAGTGGTCAAGCTCATGACCAACTACATGCGCCACGACATCTATTCGAACAAACTTATTTATCGTTTTGAAGATGCTATAAAGAGCGAGTACGGGGATCAGTTACAGGGATTGCTGAACATTGAGATGGATTGACAGTCGGTAAAAAAGCACCGGTTGGCCACGAAATATGTGCCAAGGACCATAAGAAAAGGAGATTGGCCGTCATGAGGGAAAAGAGAATTATTACCGCCGCTTTGACCGGGGCCATCCACACCCCCAGTATGTCCCCCTATCTGCCCGTCACCCCGGAAGAGCTCATTGAAGAGGCGGTAAAAGCCTACGAAGCCGGGGCGGCCGTCGCCCATGTCCATGTCCGGAACCCCCAGACGGGGCTTCCCTGCGCCGATCAGGATATCTTCCGCGCCTTTGCCGAAGGGGTCAGAAAGCGGTGCGACATGATTGTCTGCTGCACAACGGGGGGCCGTCTCGGCGAACCGGTGGAAAACCGCGTCCGCGTCGTTACCAGCCTGTCGCCGGAATTGGCGACCCTCAACGCCGGTTCCCTCAATTTCGCCCTCTTTCACATCGCCGACAACTACCAGAACTGGACTTATGACTGGGAGAAGGGGTATCTGGAAGCGACAGAGGACTTCATCTTCCCCAACACCTTCCTGACCATGCGGCAGTTCCTGGAAAAATTCGCCGCCCAGGGGACGAAGCCGGAATTTGAGATCTACGACCTCGGAATGATCAACAATCTGGCCTTCTTGATCGAGAAGGGCCATGTCCGGAAACCCGTATATCTCCAGTTTGTCATGGGGATTTTAGGCGGCATCCCCGCGACGATTGAAAACTTCGTTATTCTCCTGGAGAGCGCCCGGAAGGCCATCGGCGATTTTCAGTTTTCCGTCTGCGCCGCCGGCAGGACCCAGTTCAGCCTCTGCACCACCTCCCTCATGATGGGCGGGCACGCCCGGGTCGGACTGGAGGACAATCTCTATCTCGAAAAGGGTCAGTTGGCAAAAAGCAACGCCGAGCAGGTGGCCAAGATCGTCCGCATCGCCCGAGAATTCGGCATCGAACCGGCAACACCGGCGGAGGCGCGGCAAATCCTGGGGCTAAAGGGAATAGACAAGGTTAATTACTAAGGAGGAGGAACCACGAAGATGGGAAAGCGATTCGTCGATCTGAGCATAGCCATTGAAGCGGCGCTCCCCTGCGATCCCCCCATGATGATTCCGAAGGTCGAATACGTCGATCATGCCCAGGGGGCAGCGCAGATGCTCGATTTCTTCCCCGGCATCCGCCGGGAACAGCTACCCGGCGGCCTCGGCTGGGCGCTGGAAGTACTGACCCTCACGACCCACAGCGGGACTCACTTAGACGCCCCTTACCACTACCATCCCACGCAGGATAAAGGAAAGCAGGCCCTTACCATTGACGAGGTGCCCCTGGCCTG
>DMAT01000382.1 GCA_003451635.1 Syntrophus sp. (in: bacteria)
TGAAGGTGTGGAAAAATTCTTCCTGAGTCCGTTCCTTACCGGCTATAAACTGGATGTCATCTATGAGCAGGCATTCGATATTTCGGTATTTTTCCCTGAATTTTGGCATCTTATCGAAGCGGATGCAATTGATGAGCTCGTTCATGAAAGACTCGGCAGATACATAAAAGACGTTCATATCGGGATTGGTAACCAGGGTATGAAGACCGATGGCATTTAAAAGGTGTGTTTTCCCGAGGCCTACGCCTCCATAAATGAAAAGGGGGTTATAATTTTTCGCCGGCTGTTCCGCTACTGCGACCGAGGCCGCATGGGCAAACTGATTCGAAGCGCCGATGACAAATCGCTCAAAAGTATAATTAGGATTCAATGAGGTAAGTTGCTGCACTCGCAGGGATTTTTTCGGCTGGCGACTCTCCTTCTCTGCGGGTAGGGACACGGCTGGATTCTCCTGCTGCCTTTTTTCGTGGGTGATGACAAAGTCGATACGATAGGACCTCCCCGTAGCAGCCCGCAAGGAATCGGCGATTACATTTTGGTAATTATCCATCAACCAATCCCGGAAAAAGCGGTTGGGAACGGCAAGGCGAGCATCCTGTTCGTCAATGGACATGATTTTGAGGGGTTTTATCCAGGTCTCAAAATTCTGTTCGCTGACATTTTCTTTAATTATTTTATATGCTTCTTTCCAAGTTTGATCCAATTAATCAACCCCTTGCCAACAATGTTATGCACACCTGTGGATAAGTCTTGTATTTCATTAGGAACCCGTATCTGCCAGTCGTCTAAAGAGACGGTTGAGTTCATCCAGGGAAGAGTATCGGATTTCAATGGTACCGGATTTCTGACCCTGCTGAATCCTGACGGCGGCGAGCAAACGATCGGTCAGCGTCTTTTCCATGTCCATGATATATTGATTTTTCTTGGTGGTTTTCGTGCCCTTGGTTGCGGCGTTTTTTCTGATATGGGCCACGAGCCTTTCCGTTTCTCTGACACTGAGATTCCTGGCAATGATGACCTTCAGCGCTTCAATCTGTTCCGCAGGCGCATCAAAGGCCAGGAGCGCCCGGGCGTGGCCGCCGGTGATGGCCTTTGTAGTGACGGCCTTTTTCACCTCCCCAGGGAGCCTTAAGAGCCTGATGGTATTTGCCACTGTCGAGCGGTCCTTGCCGACCCGGTTGGCAAGTTCTTCCTGGGGGACCCCGAATTTCTGGATGAGCGTCTGGTACGCCTCCCCTTCTTCGATCGGATTCAGGTCTTCTCGCTGCAGGTTTTCAATGAGTGACAGCTCCGCAATTTCCTGATCCTCCGCCCCGCGAATAATAACGGGCACTTCATTCATCCCTGCCTGTTGGGCTGCCCGCCAGCGCCGTTCTCCCGCAATGATCTCGTAACCATTGTCTGCCTTGCGCACAATAATCGGCTGAATTATCCCACTTTTTTTAATGGAGGCGACGAGTTCCCGTTGTTCCTTTTCAGGGAATGCTTTGCGAGGCTGAAAACGGTTGGGGGAAAGCTCCTCGATCCCGCACATGACAAAAGATGGTTTGTCGCCAAGGTCATTTAAAAGATTGGGGAACATGGCCCCGAGTCCCTTGCCGAGGGTCTGCCCTCGAACTCCCTTGTCGGGGGATGGCTTAGCTGACATTATAACCTCCCGTTCTTCATGATCTCCCGGGCCAGATCCATATAGGCTGTGGCGCCGCGAGACTTGATGTCGTAGAGAATGATGGGGAGTCCATGGCTTGGACTTTCCGATAGCCGCACGTTCCTCGGAATGATCGTGTCAAATACCTTGGCGCCGAAGTTTTTCCGGACATCCTCGCTGACCCGGTGGGAAAGCAGGTTGCGGGCGTCGAACATGGTCAGGAGAATCCCCCCGAGATTCAAGGTGGGATTGTAGCTCTGTCGGACAAGACGGAGTGTGTTGAGGAGGTTGCCGAGACCTTCCATGGCGAAATATTCGCACTGCAGGGGGACGATCAGGTAGTCCGAGGCCGCCAGAGCGTTGATCGTCAGGAAACCCAGGGATGGTGGGCAATCAATGATAATGTAGGAATATTCATCTTTCAGATCATGGAGCAAATTCCGCAGCTTCTTTTCGCGATTTTCCATTGCCACGAACTCGATTTCCACGCCGATCAGGTTCTGATCCGCCGGCGCCACATCGAGGTAGGGGAGCAGCGTTTTCCTGATGATATCCCCCAAAGGCGCCTGTCCAACGAGGCTATGATAGACGTTTTTGTCCCCAATCAGCGTTTTTTCCATGCCAACCCCGGTGGAGGCATTGCCCTGAGAGTCGCAATCGATAAGCAGGGTGCGCTGTTCCGCCGTGGCCAAAGAAGCGGCCAGGTTAATGGCCGTCGTGGTCTTTCCCACCCCGCCCTTCTGATTGGCAATGCTTATGATTTTACGCATGATATTATGAGGTATTTCCCAAGACTTTTCTAACGACTAATTCTGGGGGAAGCTACCACAATAAAAGGTTTTTTGAAAGGGATTTTTTATAAATGTTTATTATTTAACAACTTGATATTATTAAATTTTTTTATAGAGAATTATTTTTCGGGAAACCCCGGTTATGGGAAGATGAAAGTCTGCGAGTTTTTCAAGGCAATACCCTTTAATATCAAATACTTGCCCAGTTTTTGGGGATATCCCTTCTTCTCGGGGGCCCCTCATGGCCGCCAGCAGCCCCCCGGGTCGTAGAAAATGAAGGCCCATATTAAGCAGTTCAGGCATCTTGAAGGCGGCCCGGGAGATCACACAATCGAAGGATTCGCGGAGGCGCGAATTTTTCATCACCTCTTCCACCCGCTCATGAATAATCGTCACACCCGGCAGGCCTAATTTGCGGGTCAGTTCTTTAAGGAAGGAGACCTTTTTTCTTGACGCCTCCAGGAGATGAAGATCCAAGTCGGGGCGGATGATCTTCAAGGGCAGGCCCGGGAAGCCTGCTCCCGTACCAATGTCTAATAATCGTTTTCCCTCCCGGGGCAGCAGGGGGAGGGCGGTCAGGGAGTCGATGAAATGCTTGATGGGTATATCGAGAGGGGATTTAATAGCTACGAGGCTGACGATCCTGTTCCAGGTGATCAATTCCTCCTTGTAGAGTCTAAAGAGAGAAAGCTCCCGCTCCGCGAGGGTAATGTCCAATGCCCCGGCAGCTTCAAGGAGAATGCCCTTCAGATCGCAATCCCGGCTATCTCCGGTAGGTGTCATCGAGCTGGGCATTGATACTTTCCATAATGACCGTCGTCGCCCCTTCAAAGCGGTCTTTATATCGCTGCTGAGATTCCCGGGATAAAAGGCGGAAGGGTTCGTCAATCCGGAACGGCTTAAGCCGGTCTTCCACGGAAAATGGTTCCCCGATGCGATAGACGATCCGGCCCGATCTGGCGAAAGGGAGGCTGTCGGGATATACCTGATCGGAATTGTTACAGCCGATAGGGACGACCATTTTCCCGGTGTGGAGGGCTACCTGGGCGATGCCGGTTCTGCCCTCCCCTAATTGGGTTCCCCGGGTCCCCTCGGGAAAGATGATGATACTTAGACCCTTTTCGAAAAGGGCGAAACGGGTGAGTTCCGCTACTTTTTCCATTACCTGTTCGTAGTAGTCCCGGATAAATTCGATGAAGCCGTCCCCGAAGAGGCGGACCGTTGCATCGACATTCGCGGCATATTCCTCCGTCCCGACATCCTTGCCGTCAATGGCATTGCGGACCTTGCGGTATTCTTCCCGGTCGATCCGCCGGTTGAATTTCCTGGTGTAGAACTCCTCAATCAGATAGCCTAGGGAAGGAACGGGGATGAGATTGCACATGTCAAGCCCCCGGCCGAGCCACTTGTTGCGGTAGTATTTGCCTTTCACCCAAACGGTAGTCCAGGGATAGTGCAATAAATACGATAATTTATATTGAAATGGCCAGTAATTGAACCGGTCCGTATGATTCATGGCGAAGATGACGTTCTGTCCCTTGGGGATATTTTCCAGATTTTCAAAAACAATATCCACCTTCTGGAAAATGTTGAAGTTTGGTCCCAACATGAAAGCGCGTATAAACTGCTGCATCCTCGGGATGGAGACCAGGTTTATGTTTTTCAGGTATTCAAGATCGACCATAATGAATTCTATGCTTTCTTTATGTGTGTCTCATCCATGAAGCAGTAATTGTCGGACCCGCTCCAGTTCCGCCGGCGTGTCCACCTCCACGGAGTCCAGAAGCGTTTCCACCACCTTGATTTTATATCCGTATTCCAGGGCTCGGAGCTGCTCCAGGGCTTCTAATTGTTCTAGCTTGCCCACGGGAAGGGCGGCAAAGGTGCGGAGAAAGTCCCGTCGGTAGGCGTAGATCCCGTGGTGTTTGTAATAATCGGCCTTTTTCCCTTGATCACGGACATAGGGCACCGTAGCCCGGGAAAAATATAAGGCGAACCCGTGGGCGTCACAGACCGTCTTGACGGCGTTCGGATGGCCGATTTCCTCGTCCCGGACGATGCGGTAGATGAGGGTGGACATGGGAATGGATGGGTCATCCCGGAGCGGTTGGACGACTTCCTCGATCTGGATGGGGTTGAAGAGCGGCTGATCACCCTGAATATTCACGACAATGTCCTCGTCGTCAAGGTGGAGCAACGAAGCGGCCTCGTGGATCCGGTCTGTTCCCGAGGGATGGACGGCGGCGGTCAGGACGGCTCGCCCGCCGAAGGCCGTCACGGCATCGAAGATCCGTTGATCGTCCGTCGCCACCACCGTCAGGGAAACAA
>DMAT01000007.1 GCA_003451635.1 Syntrophus sp. (in: bacteria)
GGAGACGGCAGCCTTCCCATATACCACCCAAAAACCCACGCCGGGGATGATGGCATACGAAAATATCCAATTCCAGCTTATCGACACCCCTCCCATCAGCCGTCAGTACGCCGACCCGGCCCTGTTGGATCTGTTGCGCCGCACGGATATCGTGATGGTCATGGTGGATCTTTTGGCCGATCCCATCGGGCAGTATGAAGAGATCATGGGCATCCTTCATGACTATCGCATTTACTCGCCCCAGTGCCGGCTCCCGGAGAACCTCCCGAAACGGCCCTTCATCCGGAAGGTCCTGGTGGTTGTCAACAAAATGGATCGGATGGAGGATCAGGAATCCCTGGAGATTTTCAGGGAACTCTCCGGCATTGAACAGCCCTGCCTGGGCCTGTCCGCAAAAACCGGCATGAAAGTGCCGCGCCTCTCGGAGATACTCTTTTCCCTCGCCGAAATCGTTCGCGTCTATACCAAGCGTCCCGGCAAGGAGGCCGATCTGACCACCCCCTTCATTCTATCCGCCGGCAGCACCCTGGAAGAACTGGCCGCCAGAATCCACAACGAGTTCGCCTCCAAGCTGAAATACGCCCGAATCTGGGGCCGGGGCGTCCGGGACGGCCAGATGGTCCAGAAAAACTACGTCATGCAGGACGGGAATATCACGGAGTTCTTCATCTGACCGCTTCCCCTTGCAGGCATGTTGCCTTATTGTTTATGAATTCTCAATCTTTGGCAGCTAGGACGGTCTTGATTGTCGCGGCGATGTCCTCAATACGAAATGGTTTTTGAATAAAGGCGCGGACTCCCCGCTCCATCATTCGGGAGGTAAGTTCATTCAGGCTGTAACCACTGGCCAGAATAACCTTGATGCGGGGGTTTATGGCCTTGAGGATTTCGAAGGTGTCGCTGCCGCTCAGGCCGGGCATTATTGCATCAATGATGACCAGATCGATGGCAGTTGAATTGAGGCGGTACTGTTTGACGGCTTCCTGGCCGCTGTCGGCGGTGACGACCTGATACCCCAGCTTTTTTGCCATGGCGCCGATCACTTCTGTATTGATGGCTTCGTCATCAACAACAAGGATGGTCTCATGGCCTCTGTGAATGGCGGAGGCCGGTGTCGCCTCTCCTTCCTCCCTGTTTTCCGTGGCCGGCAGAAAAATGTGAAAAGTAGTCCCTTTGGCCTTCTCGCTGTCGACGGTGATAATTCCCCCATGATTGCAAATGATCCCATACGCCGAAGCCAGTCCCAATCCCACCCCCCGCCCCATTTCTTTGGTCGTAAAGAAGGGATCGAAGATGCGCCGGCGGGTTGGTTCATCCATACCCATGCCCGTGTCCCGGATCGATACCTTAACATACCGTCCCGGTTTGATGTCATAAGCCTGCACATCGCCTTCGGCGAGGTTGATGTTTTGCGTTTCCAGATAAAGGCTGCCACGGCCGGGCATGGCCTGCCAGGCATTGATATAGAGATTGAGAAACACCTGATCGATCTGGCTCCGGTCGATTTCTACGGCCCAGAGATCTTCGGCAAAAACCTTATGGATAGTGATTTCTTTCTTCGTTCGCCCAAATAGCTCCGAATTGTAAAGAATGAATTTATTGAGGTCTGTCGCCTTGACCTCATATTTACCCCCTCGGGCAAAACCCAAGAGCTGTTTCGTCAGATTGGCCCCGTTTTGCACCTGCTGTTCGATGCTTTTGAGCTTCGTAAAATAGGGGTGGGAAGAGTCCATATCGAGGAGCATGAGGGATGCGTATCCCTGGATGCCCATTAGGAGGTTATTGAAGTCATGGGCGATGCCGNNCGCCGGCAAGGGTGCCGATGGCCTCGAGTTTCTGCGCCTGGAGCAGCTGCCCCTCAAGCTTCTTCTGCTGGGTGACGTCCTTGACGAAATTCAGGGTTGCCGGTTTTCCTTCCCAGGTGATGGCCACCCCGGTAAATTCTCCCCACAGGGTATCCCCGTTTTTATGCACGACCCTTGCGGTGTAGCTATAAGGCACCTCTTCACCCCGCAGCCTTTTTTGATGGATATCAAGAAACATGGCCCAGTCATCGGAGTGGGCGTACCTTGCCAGGGGCATTTCCAGCAGTTCCTTGTTGCTATATCCGATCATCTCCGATGTTTTGGGATTGGCATACTTAAGAAGAAGATCCTGGGCGATGATGATGGCCATATTGGCGTTTTCCACAAGGAGCTTGTATTTCTCTTCCGATTGTCGCAGGGCGTCTTCGGCGTTTCGGCTTTCCGTCACATCGGTGACGATCTCGACGGCGCCGATAATCTCTCCCCCTTCGTTCCGGACGGGATACCCACGAAGTATCCAACGCTTTCCATATGAGTCCAGATCGGGGTGGATTTGGGGTTCTCCCGTTTCCATGGCCTTGATGGACGGACAGAAGGGGCATCGGTCCTCTCGCCCGTGGATTTCATAGCATTTCCTGCCATGATAGGTCTCCGGGGATAGATTGAAGGCCTTGTGCATGGCCTGGTTGGCCCAGATGACATTGCATTCCCGGTCAATATAGACGACGATTTCCGACATCGTATCCAAAATGATTGATTTTTCCCGAACTTCCTTTTGCAGGC
>DMAT01000148.1 GCA_003451635.1 Syntrophus sp. (in: bacteria)
CCTGCGACCTCAAAGATGTAAATGGAAGGCATGGAAAAATAAAATACTTAGGGGTGCTTTATCAGATGAAGATATTCGACGGATGTGAGGGTTTCCTCTGGCGACATTATCAGGAAAACAATTGTAACGCCTATTTCATTAGCGGAGATAAGCGGATCTTGATTGACCCGGGACATGAACATCTTCTCCAGCATGTCCTGGATGGCATGGAAAGCGTCGGCGTCGGTACGGAAGACGTGGATGTCGTTATCGCCACTCACGGTCATCCCGATCATCTGGAAGGGGTGAGAAAATTCGGCAAACCGACCATGTTTGCCATGAACGAGGATGAATACGCGTTCATCCGCAAACTTGCGGGCAATTACTTTCGCATTCCCGAACCGGACTTCTTCCTGACGGCAGGGGATCTTACCATCGGCTCGGAGTTGTTTCAGGTGTTCAAGACGCCGGGGCATACCCCTGCCTCCATCTGTCTGTACTGGCCGGCAAAGAAGGCTTTATTCACCGGCGACGTTGTCTTCAACCAGGGGATTGGACGAACGGACCTGCCCGGCGGGAATGGAGAAATGCTCAAGGAGAGCATCGAACAACTCTCCTCTCTGGATGTGGATTTTCTGCTTACCGGTCACGGGGAACCTGTTATCGGGAAAGAGGCTGTCCGGGCGAATTTCAAGATCATTAGGGATCAGTGGTTTCCTTACCTGACCAGGTAGAGTTTACTTTGGAATTGCCCCCGGGCGTTATCGAGGAAGGCCTTCCAGGCTGGACTGAGGTTCAGGTTCGGTGTCACTGATGTGCCGCTGATCCCCTGGACATGAAGGATGTCGAGGGCGTTCCGGGCTTCCTCGGTCCGGTGGCGGAGCGTTTCGTTATTAAAATCATCAACGAGAAGCTGAAAGGGCGCATAATCGATGCCCAGAACCTCGTCCATCATCTGAAATATTTTCTGATTGTCCGCTTCCGGGTCCACATGGGCAAGACATTCCTCTCTTAGCAATGGTTCCGCTTCGGGGAAGGTGGCCCGTTCCTTTTCCATGTATTCCTTTAGGTCCCGAATGGTTAAAGATCCGTCGCCATATCGCTGAAACCAGCCCCTGACCCTGCTCTTCACTTCCTTGGTGTGGATGGCCTTTTTTTCTTCTTCTGTCAGGGTCAGATTCTTCGTTTTTTCCATGATGAGGTCTAAGGTGCTTTTAATCTCTGCCATGTTTCCTCCTTCCCGTATTGCTCGGGTGCATCCATACCAAAAAGTATGGCCTCTGTCAAAGGCTATGAAAAGCCTTGCATTCTCTAATTGAGGCAGGTATTTCATAACCGTTGATCACATAAAAGAGGAGATCCGATTTTGACTCATTTGCATCGCTCAGAAATCAAGCTACTTGACAGATTGCATGACCTTTTCAGAGCAGTATCCGAAGGCAGATATAACCGGGAACAGGCAAAGGATCTCTTCGATCTGACCATTAGGGAGAAATATCCTGCATGGTTAACGGAAATGGCGGAATCTTTCAGTATGATGATGATCAAAGTGGAAACGAGGGAGTTCCATCTGGATCAGGTTATTGAAGACTTGCGGCAGGCCAAGATGTCCCTTGAAGACTACTCAAGGTCCTTGGAACAAAAAGTTGATGAAAGGACCTGGGAGCTGCGCCAGAAGAACGAACTGCTGGAGACGGAAATCCAGGAGCGCCTCGTGGTGGAAAAAGCTCTGCAAAAGGCTAACCACGAACTGGAGAGCCTTTCAAAAATAGATGGACTGACCCATGCGGCCAACCGCCGTTTCTTCGACGAATGGCTGGCAAAGATGTGGGCAACCCATGCCGCTAACCAGTCGCCCCTCGGATTGATCATCTGTGATGTGGACTACTTTAAACTATACAACGACACCTACGGACATCAGCAGGGAGACGAGTGTTTAAAAGCGGTGGTGGCGGCCATCCGCCGGGGTGTGCACCACCATGACGACCTTGTGGCTCGATATGGGGGGGAAGAATTCGCTGTCGTCGTTACCCGGGACGTGGACAAAAAAATAGCCTCTTTAGCGGAAAAAATGCGATCAAATGTCGAAGAACTTGAAATCGTACATGAAAGATCGGCGGTCGGGGACTTTGTGACGGTCAGTTTCGGCGCCGCCACCGTCATTCCCCGTCCTGATGCTGACCCATCCCTCCTCATCAAAGCGGCGGACGCGGCCCTTTACGAAGCTAAGGCCTGGGGAAGAAACAGGGTGGTCTGGAAAGAGGATGCACACCAGGAAACTGTCATCAACAAACGAAGTTAATAAATTATAAGCGGTTAACTATTTTTTAGATATCAGTTAAAATTGGGAACAACTCGTGAAAGGCTGGATGCGGCTCTGCGAAGAAGACTCTCGGGAGTGGCATGATTCCGAAACTGCAAGTCGTGAAAAAGAGGTGGGGCCTTCTGGCGAAGGCCCCACCGGTTGAAACGAGCTTCTTTCAATATTTACGCCGAGCCTCGATTAAGCGGACTTATCTCTGTAATGGGAGACGTGCTTGGGCCGCGTGAACATCAAGGCTACTGCGAAGCCGGCGCAGAGTAAGGCGGCCGCAGTCCAGAGGGCCGGCTGGACAGTGAACTTGGCGAAGACCA
>DMAT01000220.1 GCA_003451635.1 Syntrophus sp. (in: bacteria)
GTTATTTCAGAGGAAAAGAGCACCTATGCCTCCATCAGTAAGACGAAAACATTTGCTCCTTCAACTTCCGATGCAGATTATCTGTTCGCACAACTTTTACGGAACCTTGAATCTGCCTGTATCAAGGCAAGACGCTATAAACTGGCGCCCCGCAGGATTGCGCTATTTCTGAAGACAAACAATTTCTTGTACAGCGGCTGTGAGGTACGACTGAATCGCCCTTCTGCATATCCAATGGATTTAGCCGACCTGATAAGGGAGGCGTTTGATGATCTGTATCGGAAGGACATATCATATAGGGCAACCGGGGTAATTCTTACGGAGATGTGTTCTGATCTGCCTGTCCAGTATTCCCTCTTTGACGATGCCGTGAGAGTTGATAAGGTTCGCACCCTTTATGAAGCCATGGATGAAATCAGCCGGCGTTTCGGCAAACATCCCCTCCATCTGGGCGGGTCTCACGCGATAGAGGTTTCAGGAAAGGGGAAAAGGGGCGAATCAACGTTTAGAGAAAACATCCAACTCTTTGGTGAGACGAAGCGTCGGCATCTGGGACTGCCCATATTGCATGTGAAAGTATAGATTGCCGTCTCTGGTGAAGGACAATGGCTTTATTGAAAAAATCAAGGGCGGAGTCTATTCAACCCCGCCCTTAACTTTGAGAGAGGCAGGTATTCATATTTACGGTCATCCTACCTCTCTCGACCACTTCTGCCGCTACGGCAGACCTTATGTATTCTCAGTGCCGTCAGCCTTTCTTGTAATGATAAGGCGTGCACATGGGGTCAATCCAACCCTTGTATGCTTTCTTTTCCTTTTTCATGACCCTTCCTCCTCTCTTAAGCTAAGATTCGTTATCCTTGTTTAGTGTCCTGATCTACCTGGTCTCGACCGGGGTGCACATGGGATCCAACCAAGTCTTGCCAGCCTTCTTTGCGAATCTCTCTCTGTCTTTGGCTCCTGTCTTTCTCATGGTTTTCGTCTCCTCTCTCTTTCTTTCGGCCCTAAGATAATCCCGAAAACAATTTTTAACAATCAGGGGAATGATGAATATGGGATGAGGAAAGGGCGTTTGTCTGGGTCAGGATATTTGATGCTGGAGATCAGGTTTTGTCTGATATGTTGGGGGCATGGCGGCAATAATCCTTGATTTAACGATAAATATTCAATATGCATTAGCGACGCCTACTCAATTAAAAGAAAGGCGAGGGAAACATGCCCAAGAGTGAAAATATCGCCAAAGGCCAAACATTTGTCAAGCGACTATACTTACCCCGTATCATTGGGTTGGGTTTAGGATTCTTCTGTGTGGCTTCGGTATTCTTTCAAAAGGAAACCCATGCCCTGGTGTGGCTGGGCCTGGCGGCCAATGGCTTTCTTTGGCCCCACATTGCCTATTTCGCAGCAAAAAACAGCCGTAATCCCTACAAGGCCGAAATACGGAATCTGTTGATTGATTCGTTTTTGGGTGGCGTATGGGTTCCTTTGATGTCGTTTAATATACTGCCAAGCGTCATTGTCATTGTCATGATGAGCATGGACAATATCTCTGCCGGCGGAATCCGCCTGTTTATAAAAGGCTTTTTGGCACAACTGCTGGGTGGCTTTTTGGCCATACTCTTTGTGGGGTTGAATATCCGACCAGAGTCGACCATGTTAAATGTCCTTGCCTGCATGCCGATGCTGGCCGTTTTCCCGCTGAGCATAGGAATAATTACCTATCGTCTGGCAATAAAACTAAGCCAACAAAAGATGGAAATGAAGAATATTGATATCGATCTCAAGAATGCCAATGCGAACCTGACTGCGGCTTATGAAGGGTTGCGGGAAAGCGAAAAGAGATACCGTGAGCTGAGTATTGTCGATGACCTCACCCAGCTTTACAATTGCAGGCATTTTTTTGATCAGCTCAGAATGGAAATCGATCGGGCAGATCGTTATGAACAGCCGTTAACCCTGCTCCTTCTCGATCTCGACAATTTTAAGGAATTCAACGACACTTACGGCCATGTCGAAGGGAACCAAGTCTTATTAAGGCTCGGTCAGGCGGTTAAAAGATGTCTGCGCCAAACGGATTCCGCCTACCGTTATGGCGGCGAAGAATTCACCATCATCCTGCCCATGACGACAAGCGCGGACAGCGCCGTTTCGGCGGAAAGAATCCGGTCGGAATTCAAGGAAGAGATTTTTTCCCCGGCGCCGGGTAAAGAGGTTCATATGACAATGAGTATCGGAATTGCTCAGCATAAGCCGCAGGAAAGTATGGAGACCTTCATTCACCGGGTTGACCAGCTCATGTATCAAGCGAAGAAGCACGGGAAAGACAGGGTTTATTCTGAAACAACCTGAGAGATAATCCTTGCCATATGTACTGCGGACATGACTACCATTCGGATTGTCACAACGGTTATTGTGGGTTTCATGGATGTCACTCCGCAATCAATGATGTAATTTCCAAAATAATTATGATATGGAAACAGCAATATGAGAGCCGGATATGTAAGGATATCGGCACAAAACGGCCTTTGCAACTAAAGAGTTCTAATTAGTAAATAACGGGACGAAAGGATTGGAGGATTAAGAAGATGGACGGATGGAAAAAAGCTGCTGGATCGGGCGTGCTTTGTACAGTGCTATTCCTGGGCGCCGGCTGTGCGACTATGGACAAGTCCGAGATGGGGGCGGTGGGCGGCGCCGGCGTGGGAGCGCTCGTAGGCCAGGCCATCGGGCACAACACGGCAGGAACCCTCATCGGCGCGGGAGTTGGGCTTGGGCTCGGCTATATCATCGGCAACGAAGTAGACAAGTCCGATGCCAAGAAACGTCAGACGGCGACCCATGAGGAAGTGCAGCCCCTTGCAAACACGACATGGCAAGTGGTAAGCGTCACACCGCGCCCCAAGAAACAATACCAGTCAATGATTACACGCTTCAACCAGGATGGAACGGTTACTACGACAACGACGCTTGCCAATGGCAAGGTGGAGACAGATACGGAAAGCTACCGCGTTGTAGGGGCCACGTTGGTCATCAACAAGCCGAACTATGTGATCAATTCCAGATACCGCATCGACGGCAACAAGATGTACATGGACACGGGAGACCACAGCATTGTCATGCAGCGCGTCGGCTCTTAGGGGTTGACAATACTTCCCCGACGAAAAAAGTCAAGAATAATCATCTGTTCATCAATGGTTTGACACTCGGTGACAGCGAGGACGTCGGGCATGGGGATGTTCATCTGTTGGAAAAGGATCTTCAAGGCCTTGAACATATGAATCGGGGGAAAGGCACCCGCTGAGAGTTCATGAATCAGTTTCAGGGTTTTAAAACCGTCAAACCAGCCATGGAATTGTCTCGTCAAGTATTCATGACGGCGGTTGGCGCCTCTTATCCGTTCCCATACAAAAGCAAATCCGTTGCGATCAAGAAAAGCGTGAAGGTGGGGTGAAATCGCCGCCGCTCTGGCCAGCAGTTCAGCACCGGAGCTGCCGGGTTCCCGGGCAAATTCCTCCAGCCATGCCTTCAAGACAGAAAAGACCCTTGGATCATAGATAAGATATTCGTCATGGCCGCCTTCCAGGAAACGCAGCATGCGCCGGCCCGTCCCAAATGGCACCCGACCCGATGGGCGGGCGGAGGGATAAACGGTGGTGTCGCGGATATCGCCAAGGGAGGCGAGCTTTGCTAATTTATTCAGAAAATAGAAATCTTGCCCCGCCTGCCGGCAGGGCATGCCCCGGACAGCGGTGTATGCTGCTGCGGTGCAGG
>DMAT01000393.1 GCA_003451635.1 Syntrophus sp. (in: bacteria)
TCTCTGACTTTATTAACCACCTGGCGTCCCTGATCGGCATCGAGGGGCGAGTGGGGCAGGGAGACGGCAAAAATCTGATTCGGACGGACGGAGCGGTCCAAGTGGCCGCCATGATAGACATCCCCGAGATATGCACCCTCCTCGATCCAGAATGTTTCCTGAAAGGACCGGCGGATACTGGGAATCAGCTCCTGAAAGTAGAACTCCTATTCCCCGAAGCGGGGGGCCAACTCGGCGGCGAAACAGACGGCATTGTACCATAGGGCGTTGATTTCGACGGGATAACCGTAGCGGGGGGTCACGGGCCGGTTGTCGATACAGGCATCCATCCAGGTCAGCGCCTGTCCCTCGGCGCCGGCATGGAGGAGACCGTTGTCGTCCATGTAGATATTGAAGATGGTTCCATGGAGGAACTGGCGGAGGATGTTTTTCAGGGTCGGCCAGACGTTTTTTTCTAGGATCGCATCATTATCACCCGTATATTTAAGCAACTGCTGAACGGCCCAGAAATACCAGAGAGGGGCGTCCACGGTGTTGTAAGCATGATGCTTGTCTTCCTCGGAAAAGACATTGGGAAGGAGGCCCTGCCGTTCAAATCTTGCCAAATGAGTCAGGATCTCCGTCCCTTCCCGAATGCGGCCGCAACAAAAGGTAAGGCCCGGCAGGGAGATCAGGCTATCCCGACCCCATTCCCCAAACCAGGGATAACCGGCGATAATCGCCGGACGACCCTCCGGGGTCCTGACGAGAAACTGCCGTCCCGCCCTGACCAGCATCCGGAGCATTCTCTGATCTTCTCCTTCGTCCGGAGAAATCGCCGCGCCTTCTCCCGGCTGATCCGGGGCACGTAGCTCCGGCGCCGCCTTTCCCAGAGTCCCGGCCATTACTCCATCTTGCTGCGCCAGCTTCCGCCTCCGGCGCTCCTCGTCGTCCCACTTCTTGATCAGGCGGCCATAAAAAGGCGCCAGGGATACTGAAACGATCACCGTTTTCCCTTTCCGCAGGGGAATTTCAAGAATGCCGGGGCAAAAGAGGTCCTCGTGATTTTCATAGCCCCGGGCCGCCTCCTCGGCATACTCAAAGGCATGATACCATAGGGGCTGCTCTTGCCAGCCCGGTTTGATATTCGTCTGGATGACGAGGGGGGGCATGCCGGCGTAAGGACGGATGGAAAAACCATTTTTAACGGTCAAGATTTTCGTCCGGAGGAAAGAATTCTCCCTGGTCAGACGATGATGATCCCGGAAGGCCAGGAAAGGCCGCAGGCGCAGGACCCCCGGGGCGGGACTATCATCGAGATCGTAGCGAACCAGCAGACAATCCTCTTCCGCCGCCATCATCAGGGATTTCCGGATGCGAATGCCGTCCCCTTCATAAATGAATTCGGGGTACACATCCTGCTGAAATATTTTCAGAAAGCGGTAGTATTCGGGAAAGAAGTTGTGGGGATACTGATGGCAGGTCAGAGGGTGCTGACGAGCCCCGCAGGAGAAGATGTCTTCAACTTTGGACAGGAGGACATAGCATCCGGGGGGCGCAGCGAGCCGGGCAACGAGAAGGCCGTGATACTTACGGGTGTGACAGTTCAGCAGGGTACTTGACGCATACCCGCCCCGGCCGTTGACGTCGAGCCATTCGCCTTGGAGGGCGGGGTTAAGATTCAACTCCCCGCCGTGAGAGGTCGCGGGCCCTGCATCCAGATTAGATATCTCCAGAATTTCTCCCATATTTCCTCCCGTCTTCCCTCATTTGAAGATTTCATGAAAAGTCGTCATTCCGGGTCAAGCCCGGAATGACAGAAAGTGAAGATTTGAGACTTTCAGCGACTCTATCATCAATTTACGGCATGGGATAGATTTCCACTTTCGGGGGCGGCTTGAACTGGAAAAGTTTATCAGGTAAATTATTGTTAATCACTATGTTAAGGAATGAGACGGCGGTCCGGTTTCCGTACACATCGGAAAACTGACACTGGATAATGGTAAAATCGTCTTTGTGAACGGTCACGAGAATCATGTCAACACCCAGATCCCCTTTTTTGGGCGTCAGGGAAAGGCGATAATTCCCTCCCTCATCCGTCGGTTCCTTGGCATTGGCAAAGGCCAGATTAAAATCCTCGGTCACCTTCCCGAGCCCGTTCAATAAGCGCACGAGTACCTGGGACTTGAAGAGCTTGCCCGTATCCTGGACATAAACCGCATGGTCCTGGGGCACATAAAGGTAAGCCTTGGTCGGATTTATAATCAGCTTTTTGACTTTGGGCTTTGTATAATCCCAGAGCATCCTTTGCGGGGGCTTATAATAAACTGTCCCCTCCTCCCGTTCCTTCCGGTTCACCGACGCCAGGGTAACCTCCTGAATGAAACGGGCCTTGAAATCGGTGGTCTTCTCATAAGTCCCCTGGAGTCCCTGAGCGATCTGCTCCAGGGAGAGGCTTTCAGCCTGGACCGTCCCCCCGGCAAGACAGGTCAGACCCATTATAATCCCGATTCCAATGATAAACAGATACGAATTCCGATACATCCCTAACCTCCGTGACTGCCCCGATCCCTTGGTCAAAAGTCGTGCCATTTTTTTATCTATGTGCATATCTTACACGGGCGGGGCCTAACTCGCAGAAAATCCTCAGCACATACATAAGTATTTATTTTTACTACGCTTTAACGCTGCCCAAAATAGCGGCAAACCGATATAAAATCGTGACATTTACGGACTTAGGCAGTTTATGCACACAGTTATCAACAGCGTTTTCCACAAGGCTGTGAATTGCCGGGACAAGTCTATGGAATAGCATCTTTAATCCTTGACGAGGCCGAAAAAAGGGCCGTCAACCGTTTTTCCCTTCATCCGATCTTCATGCGCCAGCCGAAAGGATCATCCTTTTCGCCATACTGGATCTCAAGTATTTCCCGGTAAAGTTTCTCCGTCAGGGCCCCTGTTTTTCCTTTATTAATAGGATACTCCCTGTCTCTGTAACAAATCTGGCCGATGGGAGAAACTATGGCGGCCGTTCCCGAGGCAAAGGCCTCTTTCATGATACCCTTGCTGCAGGCGGTAAANNGAAACCTTCAGCCCCCATGACCGGGCGATCTGCAGAACGGAATCGCGGGTGACGCCGGGAAGAATCGTCCCCGCCAGGGGCGGCGTGATCAATTCGTCGTCAATGACAAAGAAGATATTGCTCGTTCCCACTTCTTCCACAAATTTTCTCGTGACGGCGTCCAGCCAGAGAACCTGGGTGTAACCCTTTTCGACGGCTATGGCGCTCGCCATCAGGCTGGCCGCATAGTTCCCCGCCGCCTTGCAATAGCCGATGCCGCCGGGAGCGGAACGGACGTATTCTTCCACGACGTATATCTTTGTCGGGCTGAAACCTTCGGGATAGTACGCCCCCACCGGTCCCACAATAATATAGAAGAGATAGGCGTTGGCGGGATGGACGCCCAAGGCCGCCTCGGTCGCAATCATCGTTGGTCTGATGTAAAGGGAGGCGCCACTGCTCCGGGGAATCCATTCCTGTTCCAGGAGGACGAGCTTCTTCACCGCCTCTAAAAAAATATCCGGATCCAGGGTCGGCATGCAGAGCCGCTTCGCAGATTCATTCATGCGTTTAATGTTTTCCGTGGGACGAAAAAGATTTATCTCTCCCCCCTTCCCCCGGTAGGCCTTCATCCCTTCAAAGATCAACTGCCCGTAATGGAGGCACATGGCCGCGGGATCAAGGGAAAGACTTTCGTACGGTCTGACCGCAGGATCATACCATCCCCTGTCGGAATGATACGGCATGGTAAACATGTGATCGGTTAGAATTTTACCAAACCCCAGCTTTGACTCATCCGTCGGCTTGGGTTTTCTCTTTCCCGGATCGGCCGGAACGATTCTGATTTCCATATAATTACTTCCCCCCTTGTAATTGTTTAAGAGATAATTGATCCCCTACCATTAAACAAGTTTTCTATCAAGACTTCTATACTGGATGGCCTCGGCAACATGGGAAGACTGAATGGATGCCTGGCCATCGAGGTCGGCGATCGTCCTGGCCACCTTCAGAATCCGCTTGTAGGCCCGGGCGCTGAGACCCAGCTTCTCCATGGCCATTTCCAGCAATTTCTGGGACTCCTTGTCAAGCTCGCAATAGCGTTTGACCTCTCCATCGGACATCCGGGCGTTAAAAGGCGCGACCCTGGCGCCGAAACGCGCCTCCTGAATGGTTCGCGCCCCGCCGATCCTTCCTCTGATGGTTTCTGATGCCTCCCCCTGGTAACGGCCCGCCAATTCCCGGTAACGCAAGGCGGGAACCTCAATGTGGAGATCGATCCGGTCCAGGAGGGGTCCGGAAATCCTTCCCTGGTACTGGCGGATCTGCTGGGAACTGCAACGGCAAGTCCGATGGGCAGCGCCATAATACCCGCAGGGACAGGGGTTCATGGCCGCCACGAAAAGAAAACGCGCCGGATAGGTCACCGTCATAGCCGAGCGGGCAATCGTCACCGTTCCCTCTTCCAGGGGCTGCCGCAGGGCTTCCAGAACATTTTTTTTGAATTCCGGCAATTCATCAAGGAAAAGAACACCATGGTGGGCCAGACTGATCTCTCCCGGTTTGGGGCTCTGGCCGCCACCGATTAGTCCGGCATCGGAGATGGTATGATGGGGCGACCGGAAGGGACGCTCCCTGATCATGACCTCCCCTTTGTTCAACAACCCGGCGACGGAATATATCTTGGCCGCTTCGACGGCCTCAGCGAAGGAAAGGGCCGGCATGATGGAAGGCAGGCGCCGGGCCAGCATCGTTTTCCCGCTCCCCGGGGGACCGAGCATTAGAATATTGTGCCCCCCGGCGGCGGCAATCTCCATCGCCCGTTTGGCCTGATCCTGACCCTGAACATCACGGAAGTCATGGTCTTCAGGCAAGGGTCCCTGAAACATCGCCTCCACGTCCAGTTGCATCGGTTTGATTTCCCTGGCGCCATTGAGAAACTCCA
>DMAT01000391.1:0-3071 GCA_003451635.1 Syntrophus sp. (in: bacteria)
GGCCCCCCTTTCCACCTTTGATGGCGCCATCGAAACAGGGAAGGATATCCCCATTGAAGAGCGGGACCCCGCAGAAGTGACCTGTTGCCAGGGAGTCGTCCTGGCCCCCCAGGGAATCGGCGTCTATAACCCCGCCTTCGACGTAACCCCCCATAGCTATATTACCGCTTTCGTAACCGAAAAGGGGCTGATCCATCCTCCCTTCGGGAAGACCGTTCATGCTGTCCTGGGCTCATCAAGGTGAGCTGAGAAGAAAGACAATGTATGGCAACAAAGCTTTTCCTCTTTGATTTCGACGGGGTACTGGTCGATTCCCTGGATCTCTACCATCGGGCGGTCGCCTGGTGCCTGGAAAAGATCGGCACCCCCATCATCAAAACGCAGGAGGAATACATCGCCCTCTTTGAAGACAACTTTTACGAGACCATGGCAAAAAAGGGGGTCGATCTGGACGCTTTTTCCGCAGCCCTGACCGAATACGCGAAAAGTATTGACTATTACCGGGACGTGAAACCCTTCTCAGCCGTATTGCCGGTCCTGACGGAGCTTTGCACTGATAACATTCTGGCCATCGTCTCTTCGAATTCATCCCAAACCATTCGGAAGATCCTGGCCCGCTCTCAATACAACGGGTGCTTCCAGGACATCCTGGGTTCGGAATTCCATCTGAGCAAGAAAATCAAAATTGACCACGCCGTCGCAACCTACCGGATCAGCAGAGATAATACCTATTACGTAGGGGACACTTCCGGAGATATCAAGGAAGGAAAAGCATCGGGAGTCTGGACCATTGCCGTTACCTGGGGCTGGCATTCCCGGGAGATGCTGGCGGCGGCAAAGCCGGACTTCCTCATCGACGACCCGGAAGAACTTAAAAACATCCCCGGTTAGATCTATCAAGGCCTTGCGGTTATTGCCACTGCTATCTCCACCTCGGCAAAATGCGATGCTTTAGGTTGAGATTTCATCGAGAAACGGTCTTGCAGTAGCTTTCAACCCGTACTGATCAGGCAAGATAAATGAAAAAACAAGGGGTGTGGTTATCGCTGCCATCTACAAGTCAACGATTTTCATTTCAGAATAACGGTGAGAATTACCGTTCGAAATCAAGCACCTTTAAGTTGAAAACCTTTTTCCCGGAATAATTTCAGGCATACATCCACTGCATCTGCGTCAAAAAGCGTCTCTTTGTTGTTCTCAATCTCTTCCAGTGCCGCATTTAATCCTAATGCTGGACGGTATGGTCGGTGGGAAGCCATGGATTCCACCACATCTGCCACGGCAAGGATACGGGCCTCTATGAGAATCTCCTCCCCTTTCAGATTTCTCGGATAGCCGGAACCATTCATCCGCTCATGGTGCTGATGAACGATCTCCGCCAGTGGCCAGGGGGATTCAACATCCTTCAGCATCTCGTACCCTGTTTGGGCATGTTCTTTTATCAGGGAAAACTCGAGTGCAGTCAGTTTTGTCGGTTTTGACAATAATTCAGCAGGAACGGATAATTTCCCAATGTCATGGATGGGTCCCGCCATGCTGATGGCTTCGATTCTATCCTGGGGAAGATTCATCTCCACTGCAATAGCGCGGGCAAGGTCTGCCGATCGGACCTGATGACCGGCCGTATAGGGGTCTCTAACCTCTATGGCGGATATCAGAACATGAATGGTCGCGTGCAAGGCGTTTTTTAGACTCTCAAGCGTACTTATGAGTTTATCCTCGGTTTTTTTGCGTTTGGTGATGTCACGGCAAATGCTCATGACCGCCGTTCGACCATCCCAGGTGATCCGCCGTGCAATCACATCGATTGGTATGAACGAACCGTCTTTGCGCTGATGCACGGTTTCAAAGGCCAGATAACCCTGTTCCATCAGTTGGGCTATCCGATCCTGCGCGTATGCAGCTTCCGCCGGTGAGTCCACCTGATTGATGGTCATGGACATCAGCTCTGCATGTGAATAGCCGAGCCGTTCGCAGGCCAGCGGGTTGGCTGCCAGGATCCGTGCGCCGGCGTCGTGAATGATGATACCGTCGCCGGCGCTTTCAAAAAGGAGTCTGTGTTTCCCCTCACTCTCCTTCAGTGTATCCTCCGCCCGCTTGCGCTCGGTAATATCACGGGTTACGCCCAGAATGCCCACGGGTGTCTGGTTAATGTCGCTCATTAAGGATGCCGTGATCTCCGTCCAAACGGTGGTCCCATCTTTTCGCCGCATTTCCAACTGAATCGTCCGGGATATGGGGGGGCCATGCACGTATTGTTTAAGTTTCATGACCTCCGACATGGCCTTAATGACCAGCGCCCATGAGGCGGGCGTCATCGTCTCAACAGCCGATTGATTCAGCAACTCTTCCGGTTCATATCCTATCAATATTTTTACGGAAGGGCTGACATAGGTATAAATCAGATTCATATCGAGAACAAATATGACGTCACTGACGTTATCGGCCAGGAGACGATATTTGTTCTCACTTTGCTTCAAAGCCTCCTGTACATGCTTCCGCAGGGTGATGTCGTGAACAATTGAGTAAAGTAGGGTTTTACCCTTTACCGGTATCGGCCCGCTGTAGACTTCCACATCACGGATCGAGCCGTCAGCCCGGCGGTGTTTGAAGAAAAATGTAGAGCGCTTCTCAGAGAGCGCCAGTTGCATCTCCGTGGACACATCTTCCCTTGTCAGTGTGTTTATCTCGTCAATTCTCATTTTCCTCAGCTCTTCAATTCGCCATCCATAGTAGGTGCACGCAGCGGCATTGGCATCTACAATGGCGCCATTATACGGATCGATGAACAGCATGACGGCATGATTGTTTTCAAATAAACTCCGATAACGCGCCTCGCTCTCACGCAGCGCCTCCCCCGTCTCCCCCGCCTGCTTGCGCTCGGCAGTACGCTCGGTAATATCACGAATATTGCATTGTACTAATTTTGCCCTATCTACAAGATATATCTCTGTATCGATATGTTTCCCGGACTTGGTTTCCACAGTTACATTGCGATAATTAATGATGCCACTCTTGTTCAAAATTTGCATGGTCGTTTGGAAATCACTCGTATCGAGCACAACACCGAT
>DMAT01000391.1:3115-3670 GCA_003451635.1 Syntrophus sp. (in: bacteria)
CTAAAAGTACGATTCCATCACTTGCCGTTTCAAAAAGACGCCGGTACTGCTCTTCGGAATCTATTAATAAGCTTTCCATTCGCTTGTGCTCGGTAATGTCTTCAATGGCAAGAAGGATCATCTTTGCACCGATGTCTTTCCTGAATATTTGGCGGGCATTGAGCAGCATGATTTTATGACCGATATCTTGGAAATTATGGTCGACCTCGAAGTCTTCGAACGCTTCTTTTTCAGGAAGTACTTCTTCAAGCAGCTCCCGTAGTTTGGGGATGTCCCATTGCTTGTTACCAAGTTCATAGATGAAAGTTCCGATCGTCTCCTCAGAATTTACTTTAAAGGTTGTGTAAAAGTTGCGGTTTGCCGAGATTATCTTCAGGTTCGCATCCA
The DNA here is from genome assembly GCA_003451635.1 of Syntrophus sp. (in: bacteria). Lineage (GTDB taxonomy): Bacteria > Desulfobacterota > Syntrophia > Syntrophales > UBA8958 > UBA8958. Next base: position 3,503 of record DMAT01000391.1, read on the forward strand.
GGACCAAAAGAGGGCCTCGCACCGTTCCCAAAATACTTTCGGCATAGCGACGGGCCTCCTCGGCCGCAAGTTCAAGTAATATCATCCCGGCTGTTGTTTTTTCCAGCCCGGCATTATGTGAACGCAATTCCATCAGTTCGTCAATGAGCTGCTTCTTTGTCTTATTAT
>DMAT01000372.1 GCA_003451635.1 Syntrophus sp. (in: bacteria)
TGTTCCGCCGCCTCCAAGCCCGTAAAATTTCCCCCGTAAAAGGCAATCTGCACCCCTTTTGCCGACCTTGCCCTGGGAGCGCGGGAAGCTAAAAAGGTTCTGATCTTTTCATGAAAAGACTCGTCCGTCCAATCAGCCGGTCCCTGGTCCCCGGAGATCTGCTGGTTACAGAAGACGCAACGGTGTGGACAACCCCGGCTTTGAATAAAGAAAGGGATGATCATGATGCGGTGTCCGTGGTCTCAAAATATTCCAGCACTTTTCCGGCGGCCTGCTGCTCCGCTTCCTTCCTGCTTTTGCCTGTCCCCGTTTCTTTCACGGATTCGGCTACTGCCAATTCCACTTCGAAGGTCTTGTCATGATCAGGTCCGTATTCATTGAGGAGTTGATATTTCGGCGTCTCGTGAAAACGGCTCTGGCAGAGTTCCTGGAGGGCTGATTTATAATCCCGAAAGGGGGTAACCCCTCCTTGCCCGGTGATGATCATCTCTGCAAACAGGTCGGCAATAAGCCGGGAGGCTTGTGAGTATCCACCGTCGAGATAGACGGCGGCCATGACGGCCTCAAAGGTGTCGGCGATGAGGGATGTTTTTTCCCGGCCCCCGGATGCCTCCTCCCCTTTGCCCAGGAAGAGATGATTCCCCAGGCCGAATCTCCTGCCCAGGGCCGCCAGGGATTGCTCATTGACCAGGGCCGCCCGCATTTTGGAAAGTTGTCCTTCCGCATAATCGGGAAAACGCCGCATCAGGAGATCGCTGATGCATAACTGCAAAACGGCGTCGCCGAGGAATTCCAGGCGTTCATTGTCCCGGCAGGACAGGGACGGGTTCTCATTGGTATAAGATCGGTGGGTAAAGGCGTTGACAAGAAGCAGGGAATCCTGAAATACATATCCCAACGCCCGCTCGAGATCTTCAAATGTCTGATTATTTTCATTATCCATGGTGAACTCTTCCCACCAGTCCCCCGGAGATCAGCGACTCAGATTTTACGGAGACAATGGTGTTGATCATTTCAGCCCGTCCGTCCTGAAGCAGCACGGGCAGGTAATTGTGCGAAAACCCCTTCAAATAGCCGCTGGGGCGATCTTTTCTTTTTTCAATAAGCACCGGCATGGTTGACCCGATAAATCTTCCCAGGAAGGCCTGGCGTTTCATCATTCCCAATTGCCGGAGTGTCTGTCCCCGCCTTTTTTTGTCTTCCTCCCCCACCTGGCTCCCCATCAGGGCCGCCGCCGTTCCCGGACGTCGCGAATAAGGAAAAACGTGGAGATAAGCGATGGGCAAGGATTCAATAAGGGCTATCGTATTTTCAAATGCCTTTTCATCTTCTCCCGGGAAACCGACCATAACGTCCATTCCCACGGTCATATCCGGCCTGGTCGCACAAACCTTCCCTACCAGGTCACGGAAAAAGGCGGCATCGTAATTGCGCCCCATGCTGGACAATATCCCGTCATCCCCGCTTTGCAGGGGAATATGGAGGTGTGGACATATGATCCGGGCGCTTTTCATGATTTCCAGGATCTCCTCGGTAATCTCCCTGGGTTCCAGGGAACTCAGGCGCAACCGTTCAATGGTCCGGTGTTCTTCCACCTGACGCAATATCCCGGCGAGAGAAGATCCATCCTGCCGGTCCTCTCCGTAGACCCCGAGGTGGATACCGGTCAGGACAACCTCACTGTATCCGTTTCGGGCCAGGGACTGAATCCGTTCCAGGACCTCTTCCTTCCCGATACTGCGGCTCCGCCCCCGGGCATACGGGACTATGCAGTAGCTGCAAAAGGCGTTGCATCCATCCTGAATCTTCAGAAAGGCCCGTGTGTGCCCTGGAAATCTCGATACGGGACGGATTCCCCACTCCGTTATTTCCCCTCCGACGTCGCCTACCTGGACGGATGGGACAGGCCCGGCCGTCCTCCCGAGCTGCGTGTTTTTCTTGATTTCACCAATAATTTCGGCAATACGATCCTTTTCCAGGGTTCCCGCCACGACCGTCACTCCGGGCATGCCCGTAAATACATCCGGAGCTGTCTGGGCATAGCACCCCGTGACAATAATGGCGGCCTGGGGATTTCGTTTTCCCGCCCGGCGGATCAGTTGACGTGACTGGTAATCTGTCCGCCCGGTCACCGTACAGGTGTTGATAATGTAAAAATCGGCCTCCTCGAGGAACGGTACGAGGAGAAATCCATGTTTTTCAAGAGATTCGCCCATTGCCGCCGATTCATATTGATTCACTTTACAGCCCAGAGTCGTGATCGCTACCCGCATGTCGATAACCTTAGCCGTTGCGCGATTCTTTTGTCAAGACGAAAGGATAACTGGATTTTTTTAAAATTTTCCGCTAAGAAAACACTCATCGTACTGGAATATTATACCAGGTTGCATTCAGAAGGGTTAAAGAGGCGTCGATTCATGGAAACAATATGGTCATTCATTCATAGTCATCAGTTTGCCGTCATTGCCGTTATTGCCGTTGCCTTGATTATTATTTACTTTCTGTTCAAGAATCTGATCAAGCTGGCCCTGTTATTTCTTCTTATCCTGATACTGACGGGGGGCTATTTCTATTTTACGGCCCCCAGGAAATCCCCTGATGATCTCACCAACGCCATTAAAAAGACACAGGAACAGGCAGGGCAGGTGATCGACAAAGGGAAAGGCGCCTACGATAAGGGCAAGGAAATCATTGGTAAGGGTGTGGAGATCACCGACAGCGTCGGCAAGGCGATCAGTAAAGACAAGAACAAGGAGGCGACCCGCAAAGATTGAGCACGTTTAGAAAATGTTGACTTCCATGGCCCGGACCGGACAGGCTGAGACGCAGAGTTCGCAACCGTTACACTTCTCGGCGTCAAATAACACCCGTTGCGTGTCCATTTCAAAGAACAGGGCATCGGTAGGGCAGAAGGCGGTGCATGCGCCGCAGTGAACGCATTTATCGGCGTTCTGGTTGACGCTCTTGGATAGGGGCTCGACCTTAAGACCTTGCTCTTTGAGATAGCGGATCCCGTTGTTAAAATTTTCCGGGCTGCCGCTCAATTCCAGGACAATAATGCCTTCCCGTTTGGGGAAGATCCGGGCTTTAAGGATATTGAAGACCAGGTCATGGATTTTAACAAGCTGACAAATGATGGGTTGATCAACATTCTCAGCGGTATAATGAATGACAATTTTTCTGGACACTCGCTGTTCATTCTCCATGATCTTTCTCCCGTCTCCTTTACTTGGGGTGATGTTATGGGAATGGTCGTTTCTTGTCAAGGTTTTCATGAAAATGCTCGTTCTCTACGCCTTTTCCGTTTTGCCGTTTCTTTTTTCCGGGGAATCGGGAGGGTTCGGGAAAATGTCAAAGAAAGGCTTGAAGGGATTTATGGCTGAGTAGTCAATGTCCCGATCCAGCCACTTTTTGAACTGGCTGTCCGTCATCGTCCGATAGGACAGGTAGTTTTTCAGTATTTGTTCCAGATATTTTTGAAAAAATTCATTGAGAATATTTTCGCCATACTGGATAATGAGATGAAGAAGCGGCAAGGGGAGAAGGAAATTTCGTTTTCTTGATTCTTCAAGAATAATCTGAGTCAGGATGAAGGAGGTAACATCTTCCTTGGTCTTGGCATCGACGACTTGGACCTGTCGGCCCTCCCGGATGGCACGGGTGATATCATCAAGATTCACATAGCTGCTTTGTGCCGTGTCGTAGAGCCGGCGGTTTCCATATTTTTTATAGAGGAGCTTTTCTTGCATATTTCTTTTTCTCAATATATTTGGTTATCCCCTTAACAGGGACATTGACATAACGCAACAAATATTTTTTATTTAGTGCCTTGGATCACCGGTCACATTTAATAGTATGGCAATATGCCTTCAATATTAAAGCAACTTTTTAATTATTATGCATACGGATGGTTGCCCATACTGGATAAAATATATTGTGCGTTGCAACATTTTCCCCTTGACAAACCCCAAAATTGGCTTATATTAGCCTCAAAAACAAGCAGGAGGTATTACAACCATGGAACAAGGAAAGATTGCAAAACAGATGGTCGATTTTCATAAGGCCACATTCGACAACACTTTTAACGCAATGTCGATTTTACAGGAGCAGACGGAACGGATGGTGGGCATGTTTCTGGAACAGTCACCCTGGGTGCCGGAAGAAGGTAAAACTGCGATTCAGGATTGGGTAAAGGCTTACAAGAAGGGCCGGTCGGATTTCAAGACTTCCGCCAACGATAGTTTCAAGAAAGTCGAAGATTTTTTTGTTACTTTTAACAAGCAGGGCGGGGAAACAAAGGTAAAAGCGGGCAAATAGCCTGAACAAACAAGAAAAAGGAGGAAACAAAATGGATCCCAAGCAGATTTCAAAACAGATGTTCGATTTCAACAAGATGGCTTTTGAAAAGTCCTTAGCGGCCATGGTCGTCATGCAGGATCAGGCGGAAAAGATGTTCAACATGTGGATGGAGCAGAACAAGTGGTTTCCCGAGGAAGGGAAAAAGGCCATGGAGGAATGGGTTAAAACCTACCGAAAAGGCCGTGAGGATTTCAAGGCCAAGGTTGAAGATGGTTACAAGAAAATGGAAGAGTACCTGGCGCCAAAGGAGAAGTGAAAAATAACCTGAGGTTGACGGCGGCGCAAAAAGCCTGAAATTGCCTTTTTAGTCATTCCGGCGGAAGCCGGAAAACGAAGGTTAATGTTCAACAATCCAGCATTTGCGAATATTTCTGGCCCCCGCACCGGTTTCCACCGGGGTGACGTGCCGGGGTGGCAATGTGTGAGGATGTTGAGAGCTTGTCAACTTTGACGGGAAGAGAAATATTATTTTTATGCTGTCTAATTTTAATCAACAGGCATTAAGCCGCGCAGCGTCCGCCTATCCCGGGAGGTTCAGAGAAACTCCCGGGAAGATGCTGGGGGTTACCACGGATATGCTCAAGGCCGGTCAGCTCTACGGTCTGGGTGTACTTGTCTATATGGCCGATTTTATGGTCCCCTTCTGGACGGCATGGGAAGGCTTCAACCGCCTCGAAAAGGAAAAGCTGTCAAACACCCTCCCCATCCAGAGCGCGGCCGACTACTATGAATTATTACAGTTTAATCTCCAGATCGCCGAGCAGGGAATGACTGGTTCTCTGAGGGGATTCCGCGATTTCTACAAGAAAGAAACAGCGCGAGCCTTTATTTCTCTTCTCAATAGCCTCTACGGAGATGAAGACGACAACATTCCTGACTATGCAGCCAATCTGGCTCGTCTTACCGATAACGTCATCAATCGATATCCCGAAGCCATAAGAAAGATAGGCGGGGAATTCGGATTTCACTTCGATGATGGGGGGTAAATCAAGACGGCCGAAACGGAGCGGTTTGTCCTGTACCAGGTTCTCTCCCGGGATCAGAGCATCCATCCCCGGAAGGATGGAAAGCCGATCATGATTATCCATCCATACGTCCTGGGCCCGAATATTCTGGCCTTTTTGCCCGACGAGAAGAAAAGCTATGTCCACGCCTTTGCCGATCAGGGGATTCCGACCTATATCCGGATTCTCAAGGACATCCAGACGACGGAGGCAGTGCAAGTAATGACGGGTGAAGACGACGCCCGCGATACCCGCCGGCTCTGCGAATTGCTGAAAGCAACCCATGGCCGTTCGGTTACCCTGAATGGTTTCTGTCAGGGCGGGTTCATGGCTGTCCTGGATATCCTCTCCGGCGAACTCGATGGTCTTGTGGACGCCCTCATCACCTGTGTCGCCCCCATGGACGGCACCCGGAGCAAATCCCTCGTGGAATACATGCAGCACCTACCATCCCGATTCCGGGATCTCAATTATGCCGGCAAGAGTCTGCCCAATGGGAACAGAATTGTCGACGGTAAAGTTATGAGCTGGGTCTATAAGTTAAAAAGCATGGAGAAAGAGGCGCCCCTTGTAATTCTCCATCGTGATCTCAGCAACATTAGAGGTTCGGAAATCGGTAAAACGGCGGCGGCCATGAATCATTGGCTGATCCATGACCGGATGGACCTTCCGGAAGGGATCACTAAACTCAGCTTCGATTCCTACACAATTCCTGTGGCTGAAGATGGAACCCTGCCGGTCAAGCTTTTCGGTAAAACCCTTAATTTTAAAGGTATCAAGGAAAAGGGAATCCCCTGGCTCCTCTGTTATGCCGAAGGGGATGATCTTGTTGACAAGGATGCCGCCCTGGTTCCTGCGGATTATGTCGATGTGGAAGTGACGCCCTTTCCGAAGGGACACGGGGCAATTGCCACATCCTGGTCTGATCCGCGTTCGGCGTGCGCTCTCCACACCCGGTTCGGTAATGGTTACCGGGGGCCGGTGCGTTTCCAGCTTGATCTGGAAGAAGGGAAGAGGAACAGCAATGGATCGTAATTTCTATGAATTCTGGGGGCAGCTTTTTACGAATCTGGCCAAAGGGCAGAAACAGATCGAGGATTTCAGAAAGTGGTTCGGTCAGGGACTGGTGGGATACGAATCTTTGAATGCCATGTTCCGCAAGGCTTACAATATGGACATGGTCGAAGAGGGATCTTCCGATTACAAGGAATTCTGGCAGAAGTCAGTGGAAACCTTCCAGAAATCCTTCCGGGAAAGCCTTGCCCTGATGGAAGTTGTACCCAAGAAGGAGTATGAAACACTGGCCCTGAAATGCGCCGCCCTCGAAAAGACCGTGGCCGACCAGGAAGAGACCATTCGCAGCCTGAGGAGGCTCCTGTCTGAAGAGGGGCTCGGGTCTCCCGCCGCCCTCGATGACCTCCAGGAGCTGATGAAAAAGCAGCACAACCAGTTCCAGGATCTCGTGAAAAACATGGCGGTCCTATTCGATCAGGAAACCAAGGTCGACCGCTCCGGGAAAAAGAAACACTAACAGAGAGGGAAACCCCACCCCATCCCCATTCTGACCTCCCCTTGGAGGGGAGGAAACTGCAGGGGTAGCTGTGGACTTTTTCCGAAGCCGTTAAACTTTGGGGGCTTTGGGCGGGCTTACCAGCGCCTCGCCGTCCAGAACAAGGGTCCCGTCCTGATTCCGGCAGGTGGTCCGGAGGCGGAGCCGGTTCTTCTCCTTAATGATTTCAACAACCTCAGCCCTGCCGGTAATTGTGTCTCCCATACGCACGGGGGCGAGAAAGTTCAATTCCTGACGAAGATAGATTGTCCCCGGACCAGGCAATTGCATGCCCAGAATGGAGGATATGAAACCCGCCGTCAGCATCCCGTGGGCGATCCGGGTCTTAAAAAATGTCCCGGCGGCATAGGATTCATTGATATGGGCCGGATTGAGATCCCCGGTTATCCCGGCATACAGGTAAACATCGGTTTCCGTCACTGTCTTGGCAAACTCGGCCGCATCCCCAACTTTAATGGCATCAATGGTTTTCCCGATCATTTTTCCCTCCCCATAAATTAATGATTCCCGCAACGCAACGCCGCAGGCGCCTGCCCTCGTAGAGACGGGAAACTTTTCCCATAGTCGCTAAAACCAGCACTTGTAGGTCCAGGCCGATTCTTTCATATCCTGCAGATCATTCTTCAACATAAGATAGAGGCTGGCATTCTGAATGGCCAGCCCTCCCTGGTAGGCAAGCGCCGTGACGAGTTCGATTTCGTCCTCCGAAAAAACCTTCTTCATACTGCTGTAAAGGCGCAGGACGCCAATGACATCCTCCTTGGCCTTTATCGGTACACAGAGAATAGAGACAATGCCCTCTTCCTTTTTCTCCTGCTTGTATTGAACACCCTTGTCCGTATATGCGTCGATTATGGCAACGGGTTTGCCTTTGAGGGCTTGGGCAATGCTTTTTTCCGCTGATATGGGACCTTTTTTCAGATACTTCTCACTTAGACCGTAACTGGCCGCCAGCTGCAGAACCGTCTTTTCATCATTGAGGAGGCGGATCGAAGCGGCCTTTACACCCAGGGACTTGGCTACCTCTTCCGTCAGGGTCTGGAGAATAGCCTTGATATCGAGGCTCGAGGCAATATTTGCCGCCAGGTTCAGGAAAAGCCTCGTATTGCTCCGGAGCTTCTCAACCAAACGGGCATTTTCAATGGCCAAGCCCCCCTGTTCCGCCAGGACACGGAGGAACTCGATCTCTTCCTTGTCAAATTCCCTCATTTTAGAGGTATACATGGCGAGCACGCCAATGAGTTCGCCCTTGACCTTTGCCGGGACGACGAGGATGGAACCGATACCTTCGGCTTTCTTTTTATCCCGATTATTCAGGCGCGGATCTGTTGTCGCATCGTGGTAATAGATGAAGCCGTCCTTCAGCAGGGTCGGGGCAATCTTATCGGCATGTCCATAACCTGCGTGCAGATACTGCTCCGATAATCCCTTTTGCGCGACTACGGTATAGTTTTCCTTTCCCTGGTCAACCAGAAACAGGCAGACCGCCTTCACCTTCATGGTATCCAGGGCGCTATCCACGATCAACTGGCACAGGACGTCCATATCCTTGGTTGTTCCAAAGGCCTCGCTTATTTTTCTGATGGTCCTGAAATAGCTTTGTTTTTCCGCCATGGTTTTGTCCCCCTCCTATATCGTTTCCTGAATGACCTGCGTTAAGGACGGCTTGATGGTCTGTTCTTTCCTTGTGGGTCTTGGCCTTGCGGTTCGTACGGGCCTTTTCTCTGCCCCCGGAGGGGAAGGCCTTTTTAATCGTGAGGCGGGGGAAGGCTGCGCCCCTATTGCTTCACTAACCACGGCAACGGGCCTCTGCTCCCCGTCCCGCTCCCGCAGCCACCTGATGATCTTGGGGGCAAATTCCCGCTGACACTTGGAACTGACGTAAATGCCGATATGGCCGGTGTCCAGGCTGACATCCTCGGTATCGGAACTCCCGACACATTTTGTCAGCATATTGCAGGCTTCCGGGGGAACGAGGTGATCGTACATCCCATAGTAATTCAACAGGGGCATGGTTATTTTCTTCAGATCAACGCGGCGTCCCCCGATCTCAAGCTTGTTCTGGATCAGGAGGTTCTTTTTGTAGAAATCATTGGCAAACTGGCGGAAGGTTTCCCCAGGGACGTCGGGACTGTCAAAGATCCATTTCTCCATGCGGACGAAATTCTCCACAAAAGACTTACTCCCCATACTCTCGAAGAACCCCACATATTTGTCGATCATGAGCCGGGCCGGATTCAGCATCAAAAAGCCGAGATTCATCACATCGCCGGGGAGATTGCCGAAGGTGTCAATGATCTTGTCCGTATCGATCGCCCGCATCCAGATATGGAGGAGGCCCTTGTCCGTATCGAAGTTGGTCGGCGTCACCGTGGTAATGAGATTTTTGATCTTTTCCGGATGGAGGGCGGAATAGATCACACAGAACGTACCTCCCATGCAGATCCCCATGAGATTTATCTTGGGGGCCCCGGTCTTTTCGAGGATGTAATCCACGATATTGTCCATGTACCCATTGATATGGTCGTCAATGGTGACGAAACGGTCCTGTCTGGTCGGATAGCCCCAGTCGATCATGTAGAGATCGATGCCGCCATTGAGAAAAGTCTGGACCACGCTCCGGTCGGGCTGCAGATCCAGCATCGTTTCCCGGTTGATGAGGGCGTAGGTCACCAGGAGGGGCGT